>JAEUJH010000097.1 GCA_016794825.1 Gemmatimonadota bacterium | reverse complement strand
GACGAGCCGCTCGCCGTCCTTGGTGAAGGCGACGACGGAGGGGGTGGTGCGGCCGCCCTCGGCGTTGGGGATGACGACCGGATCGCCACCCTCCATGACGGCCACCACCGAGTTGGTGGTGCCGAGGTCGATACCGATGATTTTCGAGGCCATGTGTCGCACTCGCCAATAAAGGTGAATCGGGGACTCCGAGTCCCCGGATCGACGTTGTCGAAGCGGGGTAGGGCATTCCCCATGCCTGCCATTTGCGCCAAAATGGCAGGATTCACCGAGGAGGCCCCATGACGAGAACGCGGACGGGGCAGTGGCTCGCGATCTGGGCGGTCATGGTCGCCCTGACGGTCGTCATCGGGGGCATCACTCGCCTCACCGAGTCGGGCCTTTCGATTACCGAGTGGCGGCCGGTGAGCGGGGTGTTGCCGCCGATCGGCCAGGCGGCCTGGGAAGCGGAGTTTGCCAAGTACCGCCAGATCCCGGAATTCCAGCTCGAAGCCCCGAACATGACCTTGGCGGGGTTCAAGCGGATCTTCTTCTGGGAGTACCTCCATCGACTCTGGGCTCGGGTGGTCGGGCTGGCCATCGCGGTGCCGGGCTTGCTGGGGTTGGCGCGGGGCTGGTTCCCGGCGCCGATCCGGGGCCGGGTCATCGCGATGGGCTTCCTGACCCTGGGCCAGGGCGCCCTCGGCTGGTTCATGGTACGGAGCGGATTGTCGGGCCGGACCGACGTCAGTCAGTACCGGCTGGCCGCTCACCTCGGGCTGGCGCTGGTGCTGTTCATGGTGGCGCTCTGGACCGCGGCCGACCTGCTGGCGCGGCGAGACCGTGCCCGGCCCGACGCCGGGCGGGTTCGTCGGCTGGCCGGCTGGACGCTGGTCGTGGTGTTCGTCACCATCATGGCCGGCGCGTTCGTGGCCGGCACCAACGCGGGCAAGATCTTCAACGAGTTCCCCCTGATGGGGGGACGGGTCGTCCCGGCCGGGTATCTCCGGCTCGAGCCGTGGTGGACCAATCCGTTCGCCAACGTGATCGCGATCCAATTCAACCATCGGGTGCTGGCGGTGGTCTCGCTGGTGGTCGTCTCGCTGCTCGGCTGGCGGGCGTGGCGGGCGGGGGCGCCCGCGGCGCTGTCGGTCGGATTGATGGCGGTGGTCGGGGCTCAGTTCGTCCTCGGACTCGTCACCCTGCTCTGGTCGGTGCCGGTATCGGCCGCGGCCCTGCACCAGCTCGGCGCGGTGGCCCTGCTCGGGTTGGTCCTGCTGGCGTACCACTGGGCCCGGGGGGGGCCGCCGGCGACGCTGGATTTCGACTCCGGACACCGCTAGTCTGAGTGGCCGCCGCGACCGACGCGGGTCGGTCGGGTCTCACTGCCAGGCGAGCGTTCGTGATCGCGTCCCTCCCCCCACGCTGGTTCCGTCGGATCGTCGTTTCGTCGGTTTCCCTGGTGCAGATCGCGGTGGCGGGTCGGCTTCAACCGGCCCATGGTCAGGCCGCGGCGCAGGTCCGGTTGAGCGGATACGTCCGTTCCGAGGCCAGCGGCGAGGTCATCCGCTACGCCCAGGTGTCGGCCGACGGGCAGGCGGTCCGGGTGGAGAGCAATCAGGACGGGTTCTTCGTGCTGGCGCTGCCCCGGGGCGAGCATGTGATCCGGATCCGGGCGGTCGGCTACACGCCGAGCGTCACGACCCTGATGGTGGAGCAGTCGCTGACCCGGGATTTTTCCTTGAAGCCGATGCCGTTCGAGCTCGAGGAAATTTCGGTGGCTGGCGACCGTGACAGTTCCGACGCCGATCCGGGCAGCATCGAGATGAGCACGACCCGGCTCGACCTCAAGACCATCAAGCTGGTACCCGTGGTGATGGGCGAACTCGATCCGATCCGGACCCTGACCCTGTTGCCCGGGGTC
>JAEUJH010000664.1 GCA_016794825.1 Gemmatimonadota bacterium | reverse complement strand
GCCGGCGACTTGATCATGTGGTCGAACCACGGGACCAGTTTCATCAGGTCGTCCGGCGACGGGAGCGTGTCGTAGTACCAGTTGCAGCCCGACAGGCTGCCAACCAGACCCAACGCGACGATCAGTTTACGCGCCATGTTCGCTGACCTCGTCGGAGCCGACGTCTTCGAGGAACTTCCGCACCGTGCCCCGCTGTTCCGGCGGGCACGGGACGAAAATGCCGATGGTGTCGTCGCTGAACTCGGGCTTGAAGGGCCGCCCCTTGAGCGACTTCATGGCCGACAGGATGATGACGCCGGCGACGGTGGACAGGGCGCCGTACAGAATGGTCAGCTCGAACCCGAGGACCACGTACGGCGGGATGGCCCCGATCGGCTTGCCACCGACCATGAGGGGCCAATCATAGGACATCCAGAGCGTCATCCCGAACCCGGCCGCGCAGCCCGTCAGGCCGCCGATCAGGGTAAAGGCCCGGACCCAGCTCACCGGCTGGTCGAGCGCCTCCTCGAGATGGTGGTTCGGCGCGGCCGAATAGACCGTGAGGTCCTTGAAGCCCTTGGCCTTGAGGCCCTTGATCGCGTCGACGGCGGCGTCCTCGTACTTGAACGCGCCCAGGACGCCCGACATCATCTTGGCCATCAGTGGGCTCCTTTCTTCCGCCGCGGCATCGGGATCATCTCCTTGATTTCCTGAATGGCCACGACCGGGAAGGTCCGGGCAAAGAGCAGGAAGTACATCCCGAACCAGCCGAACGACCCGACCAGAATGCCCCAGTCGGCCCAGGTGGGGTTCATCTGGCCCCAGGCAAAGGGCAGGAAGTCATTGGCCAGCGAGGACGTGATGATGACGTACCGCTCGAACCACATCCCGATGTTGATGAAGATCGAGATGACGAAGAGCGAGGTCAGGTTGGTCCGGATCTTCTTGAACCAGAGCAACTGCGACACGAAGGCGTTGCAGATGATCATCGTCCAGCCCGACCACCACTGGGGTCCGAAGGCCCGGCGCCAGAAGGTGGTCTGCTCGAAGATGTTGCTGCTGTACCAGCCCACGAAGTACTCCATCGCGTAGGCATAGAACAGGATCGACCCGGTGAGCAGCGTCAGCTTGGCCAGGTTGTCGAAGTGGTACTCGGTGATCATGTGCTCGATCTTGAGCACCTTCCGGAGCGGAATGACCAGGGTGAGCACCATCCCGATTCCCGAGTAGATCGCGCCCGCCACGAAGTAGGGGGCGAAGATCGTCCCGTGCCAGCCCGGGATGATCGACATGGCGAAGTCCCAGGAGACGACGGAGTGCACCGAGAGCACCAGCGGCGTGGCCAGGGCGGCCAGGTAGAGATAGCCGCGGGAGTAGTGGCGCCA
The DNA here is from genome assembly GCA_016794825.1 of Gemmatimonadota bacterium. Classification (GTDB taxonomy): domain Bacteria; phylum Gemmatimonadota; class Gemmatimonadetes; order Gemmatimonadales; family GWC2-71-9; genus SHZU01. The sequence goes on along the minus strand of JAEUJH010000664.1, from coordinate 17,107 downwards.
CTGGCTGTCGGCGCCGGTCCACCCGATCGAGAGGGCCGAGTAGAGCTTCTTCCGCCACCCGGTCATCTTGTCGCGGACGGCCGCGATGTCCGGCACCAGACCGACGACGAGGAACGTGGTCGACACGGTGAGGTAGGTGGAGATCGCGAACACGTCCCAGATCAGCGGCGACTTGAAGTTCGGCCACAGCCACCGCTGGTTCGGATAGGGCAACAGCCAGTAGAAGATCCACTGCCGTCCGATGTGGATGATCGGGAAGAGCCCGGCCGTCATGACGGCGAACACCGTCATCGCCTCGGTCGACCGGTAGACGGCCGTCCGCCAGGGCGAGCGGAACAGGAACAGGATCGCCGAGATCAGGGTGCCGGCGTGGCCGATACCGACCCAGAAGACGAAGGTGGTGATGTACACCGACCAGAACACCGGCGGGGTATACCCCGCCAGGCCGAGTCCGTCCTTGAGCAGCGCCAGGAAGGTGACGGCGCCCACCAGGAAGAGCCCGATCGCCGAGAAGAGCGCGAGGTAGTACCCGCGGCTCGGCGTCTGCAGGGTGGCGACGACATCGCGGGTGACATCCGCGTGCGTCATGTTCGGATGGGGATGATCGTGCAGCGTCGCGGTCATCTGGTTAAGCCTCCGACCCGTGAACGACCTTGGCCAGATACGTCACGGCCGGCCGCACGTTGATATCCTCGAGAACGTGGTACCCGCGATGATTGCGGGCCGCCACGCTCACCTTGCTCTCGGGGTCCTTCATGTTGCCGAACGTGATCGCGCCGGACGGGCAGGCCTGGGCGCAGGCCGTGATCACGTCGCCGTCGCGCAGCGGGCGATCCTCCAGCCGGGCAGCCGTCTGCGCCGCGCGGATCCGCTGGACGCAGAAGGTGCACTTCTCCATGACGCCGCGGGCCCGGACGGTCACGTCGGGGTTCAACTGGAGATTGAGCGGCTCCGGGAAGGCGAGCTTCGCGTAGGCGTACCAGTTGAAGTAGCGGACCTTGTAGGGGCAGTTGTTGGCGCAGTAGCGGGTCCCGACGCACCGGTTGTAGACCTGGCCGTTGAGCCCGTCGGCCGTGTGGTACGCGGCATAGACCGGACAGACCGGCTCGCACGGCGCGTTATCGCAGTGCTGGCAAAGCATCGGGATGACCCGGGCCGAAATCGGCTCGCCGTCTTCGCCGCCGTGGAAGTACCGCTCGATCCGCAGCCAGCTCATTTCCCGGCCGCGGAAGATGTCGTCCTCGCCCACGTGCGGGATGTTGTTCTCGGCGTAGCAGGCCGTGACGCAGCTCGAGCATCCGGTGCAGCGCGACAGGTCGATCGCCATGCCCCACATCGGCTGCTCGAGGGCGTAGGCCCCGAACTTCCGCTTTTCGCGCTGTGACTCGTCGAAGCCCTTGATGGCTTCTTTTTCGCCTTCGGTGTTGATCTCGTGCGGCTCGTGGCCCTCGGCCTGGTAGGCCTGTTCGACCGTGAGGCCGCGGGCGGCGAGGCCGACCGGCATCGTCTCGGTAATGCCCCGCCCCAGTTCGCGGGGATTGCCCTCGGTCTTGGCCACCTTCCGATACCGGCCGGTCTTCTCGACCTTGACCCGCGTCGCCAGGTACGGCAGGAAGCCGGCCCCGGCGTCGGCCGACAGGAGGTCGGCGGCGTTGGCGCCGCGGCCCTTGGCATACCGACCGTACTCGGCGTGACCGAGGCCCAGCGGCATGGCCAGGACATCCTTGCGGACGCCCGGGTAGACGTAGACCGACGACTCGATCGATCCAGCGGCACTGGTCAGCTTGAGGATCTCGCCCTCGCGAACGTCGAGTTCGCGGGCGGCATCCGGGTGGACCTCGATCCACGATTGCCAGGTGATCTTGGTGACCGGATCGGGGTTCTCGAGCAACCAGGGCCGATTGGCGCCCCGGCCGTCGTAGTACATGGAACTCGGGAACGGGGCGAAGATGAACTCTCCGTCGCCCCCGATGGTGGCCGGGCCGCCTCCGAGCTGTCCCGCGGTGGCCGCAAGCGCCACGGCGCGCGGGGCCGGAGCCGGATCGTAGACCCCGCCGTTGGCGAGCGCCGCCCGCCAGAACGCCTCGGTGTTACCGGCGCCGCGGGCCCGAGCCAGCTCGGCCCACACGGTCTTGAGATGGGCCTCGTAGGTCGGCGCGGTGAACGTCGCGGCCAGGGTGCCGCCGACTTTCCGGGCCGCCTGGAGCAGAACGTCGGCGGTGCTGACGTTCCGATAGACCGGCTCCATGACCGGCTGCATCAACCCGAACACACCGGCCCGCGGCCGGGCGTCGTCCCACCGCTCGAGCGGATGGAGATCAGGAATGACGAGATCGCAGACGGCCGCCGTGTCGTCGAAGTACAGCGAGGTCGAAACCTTGACCTTGACCTTGGCCAGCGCCGCCGCAAACCCGGAGCTCTTGGGCACCGAGTGGAGAGGGTTGGCTTCGTGGAAGATCACGAGGTCGATCTGGCCGGCATCCATGGCCTTCTGGAGTTCGGCCAGGGCGCCGTACCCGTCGCCCGCCGGCGTGCCGGCGCCGAACCGAACCGTCGTGCCCACGTTGCCAGCGACGTAGTTCAGGATGTGGACCGCCGCGCAGAGATCCACCGCCGCCGGATGCTGGAGCGCCACGCCGCCCGCCACCGCCAGGCTCGGCGTCACCGCCGCGAATTCGTCGAAGAGCTTGCGGACCGCTTCGGCCGGCAGGCCGGTATCCTGAGCCACCCGATCGATGCCGTACTGGGCCAGCAGGGGCCGGAGCGCCGCGGCATCCGCGGGGGCGCTGGTCCGAGTGCTGAGCACCGCGTTGGCGATGCCGAGCGCCAGGGAAACCTCGGACCCCGGCGTCGGCGCGAGCCACTGATCCGCGTTGATGCCGGTCAGTGACATCCGCGGGCCGACGTAGACGAACTTGGCCATTTCCCGACCGTCGAAGCCGTGCGCCTTGGCAAAGCCCCGCTGGTTCTCGACCGGGGAGTTCCAGGTCTCGAGGAAATCGGCCCCGAACGACACGATCATCCGGGCCGCGCCGAAGTCGTGCGCGGGCACCTCGTCGACGCCAAAGACCCGCTGGGCCGCCAGGCGGACCGGCTCGTGGTCGAAGGCCCGATACCGGACCAGCTTGCCGCCGGTGGCGCCGACCCACTGCGCCAGGAGGTCGCTGAAGGTGCCGGGCCCGGCGCCGCTGACGACGGCCACTCGGTTGCCAGCCTGGCCAAGCGCCACGGCGAGCTGATCGATGGCTTCGTTCGGGAGGATCTCCGCCGTCTTGCCGACCGTGTTCTTGCCGAGGGGACCCTTCAGGCGATCCGGGTTGTAGAGCCCCTGGAGCGACGCCTGCCCGCGAGCGCAGATCGCGCCGGCGTTGATCGGGTGGTCCGGATTGCCCTCGAGCTTGATCGCCCGGGCCTCGCGGGTCCGGACGTGAATGCCGCACCCGGCGGCGCACTCGGTGCAGGTGCTGGCGTAGATCGTGGGAAGGCTGGGCACCTGGTCTTCGGACTGGACCAGGTAAGGCACCAGCTTCTCGACCTGGCCGGTCGAGCAACCGGACAAGGCGGCCGTCCCGGCGCCGGCGACGCCCACCACCTTGAGGAATCGGCGGCGATCGAGAGGCTCACGCGTGGTTTGATCCGACATGCAACTCCCCATTCACTCGCAGGACGAGGCGATGGATTCGACTGGACGCGTTAGTAATGACACGCGGTGCAATCCCGATTGACCTTCCGCTCCACGTGACAGCTGATGCAGAAGCCCATGTTGTTGACGTTGTTCACCTTGAACACCTGGGGCATCCGGGCGACGTCGCCATGACAGGTGCTGCAGGCGTTCGGGCCGAGGGCCTTGAGGTGCCGGTTGTGCGGGAAGTGGGCGTGCTTGGCGAGGGTGTGAATCCGAACCCACTCGACCGGCCGCCGATCCTTCCAGGCATCGCGGAGCTTTTTGATCTCGACCCGATGCGAACTGTCGGTGCCCGCCACGATCACGTGGCAGCCCATGCAGGTCTGCATCGTGGGGATCCCCGGTTCGCTCGCGTTGGCGACCGAGTAGTGACAGTACTGGCACTGGATCTTGTACTGTCCGGCGTGAATGTCGTGCCGGAAGAAGATCGGCTGCTTGGGGCCCTTCAGCCCCGCGGAGTCGGCGACGGTCAGACGCGGCGCCACCACCGAGTCGGGCTCAGCCGCCTTCGCCTGTTGCTGCGCGGTGGTGGGACGGGGCAGCGTTAGGGCAATCGCCCCGACCGCCACCACGACTCCGACCCCGGCAACCAGGAGCTTACGCATGCGTGTGCATCCGCCAGTACGTGGTGAGGAGTTATGTGAAACATTTCACGAGCATGGGATGGGCGCTGCAAGTGCAAGCGCACCAAGGCGCAAGGCCGCGAGAAAAATATCGAGGTGAGATTCGGAAACAAGCCTTCCCCATGCCCTAAATGGGGAGCGGCGCACTCGGAATACCCTACCCCGCCCCCGGCCCCTGGTCCGCTCCCTCGCGACCCTCCCCGGGCTCGGCCTCGCCTTCATCCGCGTCTTCGTCCAACTCCCGCGGGCCCTTCATCCCGGCCGGCAACCGGAGCGACTCCGGCAGCTCGCCGAGCACGCCGTGGCGGGTGAGGTAGTGGACCGTCTCCAGGGCCATGGCCCGGAGGAGCTTCGCTTCCCGCAGGTCGAGATCGCCGCGGAAGACGATTTCCCGAAAGGAGCGCATGACGTTCTCGGCGTTGCGACTCTTGAAGAAGTCGAGGGCCCAGAGCGCCCGGTGCCAGTCGTGGAAGGTGCGATCGAGATCGTCCATTCGGGCCCGGACCGCCCGCCGTCGCGGCGGCTTGCGAGCCTGGTCGATCCCCTCGCGGGCGTTCCAGCATTCGTAGCCCATGATGGCGACGGCCTGGGCCAGATTGAGCGACCGGTGCCGAGGATTGGTGGCGATGGTGGCAAGGGTCTGACAGCGATCCAGTTCGTCGTTGGTGAGGCCCTTGTCCTCGCGCCCGAACACCACCGCCACCGGTCCGTCCGCGGTCCGCTCGGTCACCACTTCGGCCGCCACCCGGGGCCGGAGCAGGCTCCGCTTGGCGCTGCGCTCGCGGGCGGTCATGGCCACGGCATGCACGCAGTCGGCAAGGGCGGCCTCGAGCGTGTCGAACATCCGGATCCGCTCGACCACGTCGCCCGTGTTGTGCGCGATGCCTTCGATCCGGTAGGGGTCGAACACCTGCGGCTTGACCAGCCGAACCCACTCGATCCCGAAGTTCTTGGCGATCCGAACCGTAGCCGCGATGTTGACGAGGTCCTGCGGTTCGACCAGGACGATGATCGGCGGCGCGGTCACCCGTCGCCCAGGAACGTGGTCGGGAACCCGCGGGCCTTGAGGGTGGCGAGGATCCCACCCTTGTCGACCGCCTTGAGATAGGCTTCTCGCGGCTCGATGCTCCCCTTCTCCACCAGCTCGAGGAGCGCGTCGTTGAGGGTCACCATCCCGGCCTTGCGGTTGGTCTGCATCACGGAGGGGATCTGGAACGTCTTCCCCTCGCGAATCAGGTTGGCCACGGCGTGGTTGGAGAGGAGGATTTCGTAGGCGGCCACCCGGCCGCCCCCGACCCGCCGGCACAGCGTCTGGGCCACCACGCCACGGAGCGACTCGGCCAGCATGACCCGGATCTGCGGCTGTCGGTCGGTCGGGAATTGATCGATGATCCGATCGACGGTAGAGGCGGCGGTGGTGGTGTGGAGAGTACCGAACACCAGGTGGCCGGTCTCGGCCGTCTCGAGCGCGATCGCGATGGTTTCGAGATCCCGCAACTCGCCGACCAGGATCACGTCCGGATCTTCCCGGAGCGCGGCCCGGAGGGCGGTCTTGAACGACCGGGTGTGCGTTCCGACCTGCCGCTGGGTAATGACGCACTGACGGCTTTGGTGGACGAACTCGATCGGGTCCTCGATCGTCAGGACGTGGTCGGTCCGGGTGCCGTTGACGAGATCGACCAGCGCCGCGAGGGTCGTCGACTTGCCCGAGCCGGTCGGCCCGGTGACCAGCACCAGCCCCTTGGTGAGTTGGCAGAGCGCCTGGACTTCCTTGCTCAAACCCAGGTCGTCGACCGACCGGATGGCGTTGGGGATCAGCCGGAAGACACCCATTGGCCCGGCCCGGTCGCGGGCGCCGTTGCCGCGGAACCGACCGACGCCCTCGATCTCGTAGGCAAAGTCGATGTCGCCGTCCTCGCGCCACGCGGCGAAATCGGCGGGGGTCATGATCGAGCGGAGCATCAGCTCGATTTCCTCGGCGGTCAGGTCCGGTTCGTCGAGGGTGACCAGGTCGCCGGATTCGCGAACGATCGGCGGGCGCCCGGTTCGGAGGTGGAGGTCGCTCGCGCCCTGGTCGGCCACGATCCGGAAGAAGCGTTCGATCCGTTCCCGCGGCTGGGTCAGGTCGATGACGGGTTCGCGCGGCTGCGCCCGGGGCGGCACCGGCGAGAAGAGCGATCGCAGCGAAGCCCCGATCGACCCGTTGGCCGGCGCCACCTGCACCTCGACCGCCCCTTCCGGGCCGTCGTAGGTGAACGCGAACTCGGCCTGGGAGCCGAGTCGGTCGAGGAACTGGGGCGGCGTGATTTCGCGAAGCAGCCCGACGACCTGCTGCTCGGACAGCGCTTCCTTGGTGAGCGGCTTGACCTGGCCGTTCTTCCGGAGCGCGATCGGCTGGCCGGGCGTGAGCCTGACCGCCTCGCCCGCCTGGGCCTTCATGACCCCGAGAAATCGATCAAGCCGTGCCACGTTTGATATCCACCAGGGGGCTTGCCGTCCGGACGTGATTGCGGTTGAGGACCCGAACGGCGTTGCCGGTCCACAACGGGAAGAACTGCGCGGAGGAATTCAGGAAGTCGAGGGCCCGCAGCCGATCCGGGGGCAACTCGATCATCACGACGCCCTCGAGGGCCGTCCCATCGGCCAGTTCGATTTCGAGTTCGATCCGTCGCGCCGCGGAGGCACGATCCGGATCGTCGACGGCCGCATCCGACGGCAGGTCCATGAACAGCACCTGGCGCTTGGCGACGAAGACCGGCTGTTCGCCGTCGAGCATCAAGGCGAAGAAGAGCTCCTCGCGATTGAGGAGGTCGGTGGCGGTTTCCGGGCCTGAATGGTGGCGGGCGACGGGTTGGAGGTGGATCTCCCCGCTCAGGGTTCGACCGTCGGTCAGGTGAACGGTGACCCCGAGCCGCCTGGTACTGAACCAGTCGCTCATCCGCGCACCTCCACCCCGGCGGCCCGTTCGTTCAGCTTGATCGGCTCCAGATAGTCGGCCTGTTCACCGAGCGCGGCGCGCGCGGCGCGCGTCCGGTCGCGGACCAGATCGAGGAGCGGCGTGTCAAGACCGAGTTGATCGATCAGGTCGAGGGCGATCCCAACGTCCTTGTCCATGAGCGCCAGCCGGAACGTGTTGGGCCAGGCGCCCGTCAACACCCGGGCCGGCACCAGGGACTCACTGACGAACGACCGCCCGCTCGAGGCGTTGAGGACCTCGAGGCCGGCCCGGGCCGGCACGCCCGCCTTGACCATGGCGGTCAGGGCCTCGCCGAGACTGAGGATGTTGGCCGCGAGGAGGACCTGATTGATGGCCTTGATGGTGTCGCCGGCGCCGATGGCGCCGAGATGGACGATCAGCTTGCCGAAACACTCGAGGTAGGGCCGGGCCCGCTCGAAGACCGCCGGGTCGCCGCCGACCATGACGGTCAGGGTCCCGGCTTCGGCCCCGTTGGTGCCACCGCTGACCGGACAGTCAGCGAAGGCCACGCCGCGTTCGGCGAGTCGCCGCGCGATCCGGTTGGATCCGGCCGGATCGCCCGAGGTACAGTCGAGGAAGAGGGTCCCGGGTCGGAGGCCGGCCAGCAGGCCCTCCGGACCGTCGAGCAGTGATTCGACGTCGAGCGAGGTCGACAGACACGTCATGACCACGTCGGCCTCGCGAACGGCCTCGGCCGGCGACCCCGCAACTCGACAGGCGGTCTGGCGGGCAAACTCCTGCGCCCGCGCCGCGGTTCGGTTCCAGACGACGAGGGGGTGCCGCACGGCGACCCGCGCGGCCATCGGTCGGCCAATGGCCCCCAGGCCCAGGAACGCGACGCTCAATCGCTCGACCCTCGCCGCCCGAGCTCCTTGTCGAACATGTAGAGCCCCGAGGCGTTGTCGCCGATCATCTTGATCGTGTCGACGATCTGGCTCGAGGTCTTTTCTTCCTCGACCTGCTCGGTGATGAACCACTGGAGCATGGCCTGAGTGGCCCAGTCCTTTTCCGCGCCGGCCAACTCGAACAGCTGGTGGATCCCCGACGAGACCTTGGCCTCGTGGTCGCGAGCATGCTCGAAGACCGCCAGCGCCGAGGGGAAATCCGGCGGCGGGCGGTCGATCCCCTCGAGCGTGACCCGCCCTCCCCGATCCTCGACATAGTCGAAGATCTTCATGGCGTGCTTGGCTTCCTCCATCGCCTGCATCCGCATCCAGCGGGCGAAGCCGTTGAGGTTCTTTTCGGCGAAGTAGGCAGCCATCGAGAGATACAGATAGGACGCCCCGAACTCCTTGCGGAGTTGGTCGTTCAGCGCCTTCTGCATGGTAGCCGAGATCCGCATGGCGGTGGTCCTCCAGACCAAGGGTAGCGGTCAGAATATACGGTCGGTACCGAAAACGAAACCGCCCGGGTTGCCCCGGGCGGTTCGCATTGGCCTTCTGGAGTTGGTCAGGGGAGCACGGTAAAGGTCACCGACTTGGTGTTCCTCAAGCCCGCGCCGTCCACCACCGTGAGCGTCCAGGTCAGCGTCCCGACATCGAGGAACCGGGAGAAAGTGGCCTGCCGCGAGACGAGGTTGCCGCGGACGTTCCGCCACTCGTAGCCGACCACCCGGACGTCGTCGGTCGAGCCGCGGCCGTCGAACGTGCAGGAACGGCCCGGGACACAGGTGACCACGGGCACGGCCACCGGCGCCTGATTGCCGGTGGGGGCCGTCACGGTCACCGACCGGGTGGTGGCGTTGGTGAGGCCGCCAGCGTCGGTGACGGTGAGCACCACCGAGTAGGTCCCGGCGGCGGCGTAGGTCTTGGTGGGCGTCGATCCGGTGCCCGTGGTCCCGTCGCCGAAGGTCCAGCTGTAGCCGGTCACGCCGTTGTCGTCGGTCGATCCGGTGCCGTTGAAGGAGCACTGAAGCCCGGTGCAGGACGACGTGAACGACGCCACCGGCGGCTGGTTGACGGGCGGCGGCGGGGGCGGCGCGCCCCCGTTGAGGAAGGCCATCGAGAGCAGGAGGTTGGGCGATCCGGTGCCCGGACTGGTGACCTTCCCGCTCACCGCGTTACCCAGCAGCGCCGCCGCCACAGCAGCCGGCGTGGCGGTCGGGTTCTGCTGGAGGTAGAGGCCCGCCACGCCGGCCACGTGCGGGGCCGCCATCGACGTGCCGCTCAAGGCGGCGCTCCCGCTCGGGATGTAAGCGGCCCGGATGCTCGAGCCCGGGGCGAACAGGTCGACGCAGGTGCCGAAGTTCGAGAAGCTCGACCGGGCGTCGGTGGTCGTGGTGGATCCGACCGTCAGGGCGGTCGGGGTGGAGGCCGGCGAGGCATTGCACGCGTTGGCGTTGCTGTTACCAGCCGAGACCGTGAAGACGACACCCGAGGCGATCGCGTTGGCGACCGCGGTGTTGAGGGCGGACGACGGTCCGCCACCCAGGCTCATGTTCGCGACCGCCGGCTTGATGGCATTGGCCCGCACCCAGTCGACGCCGGCAATGACGCCCGACGTGGTACCGGAGCCGTTGCAGTCGAGGACGCGGACCCCGATGATCGTCATCCCCTTGGCCACGCCGTAGGTCGTGCCGGCGGCGGTCGACGCCGTGTGGGTGCCGTGGCCGTCGCAATCCACCGCCCCGCCTCCCGCCGTGACCGCGTCGAACCCGGCGCTGGCGCGACCGCCGAAGTCGGCGTGGGAGTAGAGAATGCCGGTATCGATCCCGTAGAACCGGACCCCGGCCCCGGTCGGGACGTAGGTGTAGCTGTTGTCGAGCGGCAGGTTGGCCTGGTCGATCCGATCCAGACCCCACGACGGCGCCGGGGACTGGGTCGCGTCAGCCCGCACCGGAGCGTCGGCCTCGACCAGCCGCACCCGCGGATCCCGCCGAAGGGCCTCCACCTGCGAGTCGGTCAGGTCGGCGGCAAACCCCTGGATGGCGGAGGTGTAGCCGAACCGAGTGGCAAAGCCGTGCTGCCGCATCAGCGACCCGCTCAGGGCCGAGGCGTTTACGGTGTTGTCCTGGTAGACGACGATGTAGGAACGACGAGCCTGCGGCGCGGCATCCGTCAGGCTGGACGCGGGCGTTGCGACCGGCGTCGGGTTCGGCTCCGTTGCGCACCCCACCACGAACATCAACAACCCGGCCCCAAGCCACTTTTTCATGGGTTCCCCTGATCGATTCGTTTGTTCGGAAGATTGACGGCTGCCGGAGCCAACGGCTACCGGCACGGGACGAATCTAGCGAAGCAACGAGAATCCGACCAGACTGGCGCAAACGCAACAATGTCAATACAAAACAACAAGTTACGCCGATCAGTTCGAGTAGTTTGTTGACACCGATCAGGTCGTGAACAGTCTCAACGTGCAAGTTACTGCACCTGAACTAATTCAAGTCGGTTGCCGCTGAACTCCAGCTGCAGGATTCTGCGCGGCCGCCGTCAGGATCGCCGACGGCGGGGCGATCCCGAAAGCCGCGCGGGTTGAAGGGCATCCCGTCCAAACTTGGCGTTGACGCGGTCGACGGCGGCCGACACCGCCCGGTCCCGCGCCGTCGCCGACCCCGCCGGGTCGAGCAGCGACAACTGGGCATTCGCCTCGGCGGATTCGAACCGGGTAAAGCCGACCCCAATGAGCCGGGCGGGCACCCGACGTTTCCGCCGGAGACCGGCCAGGAGTTCCCGAGCCACCGCGAAGGTGGCCCGATCGGTATCGATCGGCTCGGGCAAGGTGCGGGAAGCCTGCCGGGTCGAGAAATCGAAGTCCCGGAGCCTGAGCGTCAGGCAGCGGGCCCGGAGACCCTCGGCCCGCAATTCGGCGGCGAGGCGGGTGGTGAGGCGGAGCAGTTCGGCCTCGAGATCGGCGTCGGTCGAAAGGTCGCGAGCAAAGGTCTCTTCCCGGCTCATCGACTTGGCCTCGCCGGCGGGTTCGACACCGGCGCCGGCCCGGCCCCGGACGCGGTCGAAGAGCCAGGCGCCCGTGCGCGGCCCGAGCCACCGCTCGAAGTCGCGCTGCGCGACAGGGAGCGCGTCCCGCACCGAGACGAGCCCGAACGTTCGCAACTTGGCCGTGAGTCGGGGCCCCACGCCGGGGATCTCGGCGAGCTGGTGGGTCGCGAGGAACTCGCCCTCCTGCCCCGGATCGACGATGAGGACGCCCGTGCCGCCGGACCCGGGCCGCGGCTTGGCGCGCTCGGCGGCGAGTTTGGCCACGAGTCGGTTGGTGCCGCCACCGATCGACAGGGTCATCCCGGTTCGCCGGAGTACGTCGCCCCTGATCTGACGGGCGGTCGCCTCGAGCGGAGCGTTTCGGTAGACGCCTTCGGTGCCGGACAGGTCGAGGTAGAACTCGTCGATGCTCGCGGCCTCTACCCGGGGGGCCCATTCATCGAGAACGGCGGCGACCTCCCGGCTTTTCTTCCCGCAGGCGTGACGAGGGACCGGAACGAACGTCGCGCGGGGACAGAGCCGGGCCGCCTGGGCGATCGACATCCCGCTCCGCACCCCGAACGCGCGCACCTCGTAGGAGGCCGAACAGACGACGCCCCGGCTCTCGATCGTGCCACCGACCACGAGCAGCGGCGCCTTGCCGGCCCCGTCCGGATCGACCAGACGAGCCACCGCGACGAACATCTGGTCGCAGTCGGCGAGCAACAGGCGAGGCTGGCCAGGCACGGGCCCTCAGCGGAGGTCCTTGTCCTCGAACCGGAGGCCGACGTTCCAGCCGGTCCGGTCCACCTGGGGACCGAGATCGGTGAACATCGCGGCCCGACCGTCGGGGGCGATGGCCCGCACGGTGGTGTTGCGGAACAGAGGATAGAACCCGATCGGCATGCGATTGCTTCCCGGCGGCACCTCGCACTCGCAGGGCACTGCCCCGCCGAGTCCGAAATTCACGACGATCCGGAGGGGAACCGACGAGGCGTTGGTGATCAACGGCTCGAACATCGGGACGCGGGCGTCGGCCAGCCCGATCCGGCGCTCGACCCGCCCGCGTCCGATCTGGAGACTGAGTTCGCCCTCGACCGGACGACCCACGGGCGAACCGGCTGCGGAAATCCGAGCAGGCGTCGACCAGGCCAGCCGGGCAAACCCCGAACTCGGGAGATCGACGTCGGCCCGCCCCGAGGCGGGGACGGTGACGGTGTCGCCCGACGGAACGACGACGGCCAGCGGCCCCGGGAACTGATTCAGGAGGGTCACCACCATCGGCCTGCCGAACAGGAACCAGCCGGTGGCGGCGCCGACCGCGATGACGGCCAGGCCGGCAATGAGCCCGGTGCGAAGGCGCGGCTGCGGGGGCGAAGGCGGTGCGGGTGCCGCGACCGACTCGGCCTCGACCGGACGGGCGGCGGCCGAGCTGACCCGCGTGGCCACCTGGTCCGCGGTGATCGTCGGCCCCGCCGGCGCGGTCTGGCCAGCCCGAATGGCATCGACCACCTGGGCCGCCGACTGGTATCGGTCCACCGGCCGCTTGGCGAGGCATTTGACGATCACGTCGGAGAGCCAGACCGGGATCCGGGCATTCCGATCGATCGGCTGCGGCACCGGCTCGGCGATGTGCTTCCCGACGATTTCCTGGGACGAATCGCCGTCGTAGGGGGGCGCTCCCGTCACCATCTGGAAGAGCATGGCGCCGAAGGCGTACAGATCGCTGCGGGCATCGAGCTGCGACTGGCCCAGCGCCTGTTCCGGGCTCATGTACTGCGGCGTTCCCACGACGAAACCCGTCTGGGTCTGACCGGCGGCCTGATCGAGCCGCTTGGCGATTCCGAAGTCCACCAGCAACGCCCGCCCCGTGGCGGCATCGATCATCACGTTTTCCGGCTTGATGTCGCGGTGGAGGAGTCCCGCCGAGTGGGCGTGACCCAGGGCCTCGAGCACGGGAACCGCGATCTCGAGGGCCCGACCGGGGTCGAGAGCCCCGAAGGCCCGGAGGTAGCCGCCTAACGATTGCCCCTCGATGTAGGGCATGACGTAGTAGGTCAGGCCCTGCCCCTCGCCCACGAAGTGGATCGGGAGGATGTTGGGATGGTTGAGACTGGCCAGGACCCGGCACTCCTCGCGGAACCGCGCCAGCATGCCGGGAGTCCAGGCGATGTCCGGCCGGAGGACCTTGATGGCCAGGCGGCGCGACAGGCCCTTGTCGTAGACCTCGTAGACCTCGGCAAAACCGCCCCGCCCCACCAGCCCGCGCACCTCGTAGCCGTCGCCCATGACCAGAGCCAGCTGATGGGTCAGGTTCGGGGGATTGGGTTCATTTTGCGCCATCATCGCGGTGGCGCCGGGAAGGCGGTTGCCGCAGCCGGGGCAGAAAGCGGCCCCACTGGCGGGCAGGGAGGCTCCGCAGGCGGTACAGGTCGAGTCGGCCACGTGAAAACCCGCGCGCAATGGGGGGATCGGAACTCCCGATATATAGCCGGGCCCGGAGTGGCAAACACAGCCCCTATTGCCCTGACCCGCAACGTTTTGTAACTTGCTTGCCGGCCAGCAAGTAAGGCGCCGATGCACCCGACCAAGGACAAGGAACGAAACGCCGCCCGGTCGCGCGAGTTGATCCTCGACGCGGCCGAACGGCTGTTTGCCGAGTCCGGCTACGAGGGCACCAGCCTGAGCGACGTCGGTCGAGTGGCGGGGTTATCGCGAGCCACGCCGGGATACTTCTTCGGCTCCAAGGCGGAGTTGCACCGGGCGGTGCTGGAACGCTGCTTCGAAGCGGTCCGGCAGGCGGTTCGCGAGGGGCGGGAGCGGGCCCTGGCCAGTCGGCAAAGCCCGGAGGTGATCCTGGCCGGCGCGGTCTCGGACTACTTCGACTTCGTGGCGGCCCGGCCGAACTTCGTGAAGCTGATCCAGCGCGAGGCGTTGTCCGACCGCCGGACCCTCGAGGGCCTCCCGCTTTCCCTGGCCACCGGACAGGAAATGATCGCGGCACTGGCCCTCGAACTCGGACTCGAGGACGAGGATCCGATCGAGGTGGCCCATCTCGCGTTCAGCTTGATCGCCTTGAGCTGGTTCCCGCACCTGCAGGGCCCGACCCTTGGCCGCGTCATCGGCCTCGATTCCACCACGCCGACGTTCCGCGAACAGCGGAAGCGGCACGCCACTGAACTCTTGTTGGGATGGCTGGCGGCCCGTCGCGGGCAGGCCAGCGCCCGTTGAACCCCTCAACCCAGGACACTCCCATGACCAGCGTCGCCCACCCGAAAACCGATCCGCAGGCGCCACCGCCGACCACCGGGCGCGCCGCGGAACAGCACGCGCGCGAGGTGGCCGAGGCCGCCCGCGAGACCGAGTGGAACGCGAGCTACGTCAAGGAACTGTTCGAGGGGAACATTCGCCTCGACCTGATCCATCCCTTCCCCGAGCCCAAGGCGGAGGACGTCGCGCGGGCCCAGCCGTTCCTCGACGCGCTCGAGAAGTTCCTGCTCGAGGAAGTCGACGCCGACGCGATCGACCGGGACGGCAAGGTCCCGCCCGAGGTGGTCGAGGGTCTTCGGAAGCTCGGGGCGTTCGGGATCAAGATCCCGGAGGAGTTCGGCGGCAAGGGGCTGAGCCAGCTGATGTATACCCGGGCGGTCGCCCTGGTCTCGAGCGTCTGCGGCAACGTCACCGCCCTGCTCTCGGCCAGCCAGTCGATCGGCGTGCCGGTGCCCCTCAAGCTGTTCGGCACTCCGGAGCAGAAGAAGAAATACTTCCCGATGCTCGCCAAGGGGGCCATTTCGGCCTTTGCGCTGACCGAGAACAACGCCGGATCCGATCCCGCGGGCCTCTCGACGAGCGCCACCCTGAGCGAGGACGGCAAGCACTGGATCCTGAACGGCGAAAAGCTCTGGTGCACCAACGGCACCGTCGCCGACGTGATGGTGGTAATGGCCCGAACCGGGCCGAAGGCGATCACCGCATTCATCGTGGAAGCCGACTGGCCCGGGGTCGAGGTGGTCAAGCGCCTGCACTTCATGGGCCTCAAGGCGCTGGAGAACGGCCTGCTCCGGTTCACCAACGTCAAGGTCCCGGTCGAGAACGTGCTGTGGGGCGAGGGCAAGGGCCTCAAGCTGGCCCTGATCACGCTCAACACCGGCCGGCTGACGCTGCCCGCCTCGGTCGTCACCGGCGCCAAGCGGATGCTGGAGATTTCCCGGAAGTGGGCCGGCGAGCGGGTCCAGTGGGGCCAACCGGTCGGCAAGCACGACGCCGTGGCGCAGAAGCTGGCGCGGATGGCGGCCGACACCTTTGCCATGGAGGCCGTGAGCGACCTCGCGTCGCTGCTGGCCGATCGGCCGCGGACCGACATCCGGCTCGAGGCCGCCATCGCCAAGATGTGGAACTCCGAGACGGGCTGGCGGATCGTCGACGACACGGTGCAGATCAAGGGTGGCCGGGGCTACGAGACGGCCGACTCGCTCCGGAGCCGCGGCGAGCGGCCGGACCCGGTGGAGCGGGCGCTCCGCGACTCGCGGATCAACCTGATCTTCGAGGGTTCGTCGGAGATCATGCGGTTGTTCATTGCCCGCGAAGCGGTGGACACCCACCTCCGCGTGGCGGGCAAGTTGATCGACCCGAAGTCCTCGGCCGGCGACAAGCTCGGCGCCCTGCTCAAGGCCGGCCTGTTCTACGCCTGGTGGTATCCGAAGCAGTATCTCGGCTGGTCGCTGTGGCCGCGGTACTCCGAGTTCGGACCGCTCGCCAAGCACCTCCGGTTCATCAACCGGTCGTCCCGTCGCCTGGCCCGGAACCTCTTTCACGCCATGATCCGGTTCGGACCCCGCCTGGAGAAGAAGCAGTCGGTCCTCTTCCGGATGGTCGAGATCGGTGCCGACCTGTTCGCGATGAGCGCGGCCATCACCAAGGCGCAGCTCCTGACCCGGAAGGATCCCGCCAATCGGGGGCCGATCGAACTGGCCGATCTGTTCTGCCGCCAGACGTCGTGGCGCGTGGTGGTGCGGTTCGAGGAAATCTTCGGCAACGAGGACGACCGCGGGTACCGGATGGCGCAGGACGTCATCGCCAAGAAGCACCTGTGGTTGGAGGAAGGGATCGCCGGTTGGGAGGGCAAGCGGCGCGCCTAACCGTTTGACGGGTTTCCGGTCACGCCCTCGGCCCCCCCTTGCGACGGGGCCGGGGGCGTGGTCATTTGGACCATCCGGCGGGGGGGATGGGGCATGCTCGTCTGGGCATTCGCGGTGGTGGGACTGGTGCTTCGCCTCGCGGCGTTTCTCCACGCCGATCCGCTCTTCGTCGACGAAGCCATGTTGGCCCATTCGATCGCGACGCGGTCGTGGGCCGAACTCACCCCGCCCTTCTCGTACCAGCAGGTGGCGCCCCCGGGGCTGCTCTGGATCGCCAAGGCCTCGACCGCGCTGTTCGGGATGAGCCCTCACGCCCTTCGGCTCGGGCCCTTCCTGGCCTCGGCCGTGACCATCGTGACGTTCGCGCTCACGGCTCGCCGCTGGCTCGGCCAGTTCCCCGCGGCCGTCGCGATGGCGCTCGTGGCCCTCTCGCCGGTCTTCCTCCGTTACTCCGACGAATTCAAGCAGTACGGCTTCGACGTGATGGGGGCCAGCCTGCTGCTCTGGCTCACGACTCGGATGCTGGACGACCCGACCGTCCGGAACCGGGCCGCGTGGGTCGCCGGGGGCGCGGTGGTGGCGCTGACGTCGACCGCGGCGCCGCTCGTGTTAGGCGGGGCGTTCGCCGGGGCGTGGCTCAGCGGGCTGACGGCGGTCCGCTGGCGGGCGCTGCCGGCCGCGGCCGGGGCGTGGGGCCTGGCGATCGGCCTCGCGTTCGTCGGCTACTACAATCCGGCGGAAACACCCTACCTGCGGCGCTTCTGGTCGGG
>JAEUJH010000065.1 GCA_016794825.1 Gemmatimonadota bacterium | reverse complement strand
AAACCCGGCCTTTCGATCGTCGGCCATGCTGGCCAGCGTCCGTCGCAGCGTCAGCGCGTCGAGGGCGTCGAGCCGTTCGAGCGCGCGCGCCACGGCCGCGGCAAACCGGGGCCGACCGAAGGGCTTGAGGACGTAGTCGAGGGCATGGACGTCGAACGCCCGGATGGCGTGTTCGTCGTGGGCGGTGACGAAGACCACTCCGCGCGGGACCTCGTCGCCCAGGGCGGCCAGCACCCCGAAACCATCCTCGTCGGGCATCTGGATGTCGAGGAAGAGGAGATCGGGCCGGGTCCGGCGGACCAGCTCGATCGCGGCCCGGCCATTCCCGGCCTGGCCGACCACCTCGATCCTGGTCTGCTCGGCCAGCAGCGTCAGGACCACGTCGCGGGCCGCCGGCTCGTCGTCGACGACCACGGCGCGGATCGGGTCGGCTCGGTTCACGACCCTACGCCCCGGGGCGGCGTGACCATCACCCCCCGTGCTCCAACGGCTTCCGAACCCGCGATCGGGCCGGCTCTGGTCCCGCCGGCGGGGCCGGTGGCAGGGAGGGTGACCGTCACCGTCGTCCCGGTGGCGTCCGACCCGATTTCGAGCCGGCCCCGGTCGCCGTACAGCTGGGCCAGGCGCTCCCGGGTGTTGGCCAAACCGGTGCCCGAGCCCGGCTGGGGCGACGGGGCGCTGATCCCGGGGCCGTCGTCGCGGACCTGGAGCCGAAGCGATCCGTTCTCGGCGGCCGCCGTGACTTCGATCGTCCCCGCGGTGGACGCGGCGGACAACCCGTGGCGGACTGCGTTCTCGACCAGGGGCTGGAGGATCAGGGGCGGCACTCGCCATCCCAGCAGTTCCTCCGGCGCCCGGACCTCGGCCTTGAGCCGGTCGCGGAACCGGGCGCTCTCGATGGCCAGATACTCGCGCACCATGGCCAGTTCCTCGCCGAGGGGCACTTCGAATTCGTTGGTCGAGCGGTGGACCTTGTGGAACAGATTGCCGAGGTGATCGAGGGCGGCCTCGGCCTCGTCGTCTCGTCCGGAGCGCCACAGCTGGCCGATGGTATGGAGCGTGTTGAAGAGAAAATGCGGCCGCATCTGGGCGTTCAGCGCCTGGAGCCGGGCGCGGGCCAGTTGCCCTTCGAGACGGGCCAGACGAAGGCGCTCGTCCTGGGTTTCGCGGTAGTATCGCGCGGCCTGGGTCAGGGCCAGGATGGCCGCGTAGATCATCAGGGCCACGTGGAACCGGAGCGCGGCCCACCGAGCCCCTTCGCGGATCAGGACGGCCAGACTCTGGAACGCGCCGCTGACGATCCAGTACCCGAGCACCACCAGCGCGTTGGCGGCAAACGCCAGGACGGTGGCCGCGGCGAGGTGGATCAGCGCGGCCCGCCGCCAGTTGCCGCGCGTCACCGGCACCCGAACCGCCAGGGCAATCACGACCAGGGTGACGGGTATCCACGGCACCGTCTGGACCAGCGCGAACGTCACGGCGCGGCCCAACGGCGTCGGCTCCGAACCGGCGAGCGCGGCTCCCAGGGAAGCCTGGGCGCCGAGCACGATCCCGATCAGGAGCCAGACCGCGGCCACCCCCGCCGCCACCCGAATCCGGGTGCCGGTGCGCGGG
>JAEUJH010000037.1 GCA_016794825.1 Gemmatimonadota bacterium | reverse complement strand
CCCACGATCCGGCTCCCGGGAATCGAGGGCCCGAGCACCGAGGCCGGCACCGCGCCGACCAGCCCGAACCGATCGAGGATGTCGGAGACGGTGCTGGTCAGATCGGCCAGCGCCCGATAGCCGGCCAGAACCTCGGGGGCGAGGGGCGGCAGCCCGATGGCGCCGATCAGTTCCCGGTCGATCCGACCGGTGAGCCGCTTCTCGATCATGGAAGCCCTCCTCGAAAGCGGGACTCCGGCAGTCCCGACACGCCGGGTTGCACGGCAAAGAGCCCGCCCGCCAGCGGCTCGCGCGCCAACTGTTCGGGCGACAGCCGCTGCGCCGCCGACGTCACGAACAGAGTATCGAACCGGCTGCCGCCGAAGGCGCAGCAGGTCGGATTGCTGACCGGCACGGCGATGACCCGATCGATTCGGCCCGCGGGCGTGTACCGAACCAGCCGGCCGCCGGCATACTCCGCGTTCCACAGACACCCGTCGGCGTCGACCGCCGAGCCGTCGGGCCGACCGGGTCCCGCCACCTCGGCAAAACAGCGCCGCGAGGACGGCTGACCGGTCGCGGTGTCGAAGTCGAACGCGTCGATCCGATGCCGGTACGTGTCGGCGAAGTACATCACGGTTCCGTCGGGGCTCCAGGCCAGACTGTTCGGCACGATCACGTCGTCCAGAATCCGGTGGACGGATCGATCCGGATCGAGCCGGTAGAGCGCACCGGTCGGGAGTCGCTCGGCATCGTTCATCGTCCCGGCCCAGAACCGACCGCTCCGGTCGACCCGACCGTCGTTGAGCCGATGATGATCGACCCGATCGGGCAGCGCGGCAAAGGGCGTGACGGTGCCCCGATCCGGATCGAGGATGAAGAACCCGGTCGCCATGGCGGCCAGGAGCCCGGTCCCTTCCGCGAGGAGCGCGATCGACCCCACCAGTTCGGGAAGGGGCAGCGATCCGAGCGTGCCTCCGTCGAGCCAGTGGAGCGCGGGGCCGCGACTGTCGACCCAGTAGAGTCGACGCCGCCGATTACACCAGAGCGGGCTCTCGCCGAGCCGGTTGCCCAGGGCCGCGAGGCACTCGACCTTCACGCCCGGTGCACCACGTTGATCGGCGGGTCTTCCCGGACGAAGCGGTCGAGGTTGTCGGCGATCGTGGCCCACCGGCGCTCGATCATCCCGATCGTCCAGGCCGACGAGTGCGGCGTCATGTAGACGTTCGGCAGTTCGTGGAACGGGTGCTTCGACGGGCGCACCGTCAGGTCGTCGCGGGTCGGATAGCGGTACCACGCGTCGAGCACGGCGCCGCCGATGACCCCGTCCCGGAGCGCTTCGTAGAGCGCGTCCTCGTCGACGATGGTCCCGCGCGAGACGTTGATCAGGACCGCGGTCCTTTTCATCCCAGCCAGGCGGGTTCGATCGAGCAGGCCCTGGGTTTCGGGCGTGAGGGCGCAGGCCACCACCACGAAATCGGCCTGGCGGAGAAACTCGGCGAGCCCGGTGACATCGGTCAGCCAGCGAACCCCGGCCGGCGCCGGCCGAGCCGTCCGGGTGCACACGATGACGTCCGCCTCGAGGGCCGCGAGTCGAGGGACGAGCGCGCGCCCGATGTGCCCGTAGCCGAGCAGGCCCACGGTCTTGCCCGCCAGCTCCTCCTGGAACGGGGCTCCGGTCCGGCCCGAGAGCCGCCAGTGGCCGTCGACCCGGAACGACCGTTCGGCTTCGATGAACCGGGAGCACCACTGAAGCAACGCCAGCACCACGTACTCGGCAATGGCCACTTCGTGGCCGAAGGCGTTGCAGACCAGGACGCCGGGCGCGAGGTAGCCGAGGTCGACGTCGTCATAGCCGGCGCCACCGACCAGGAGCAACCGGAGCCCCGGCGCCGGCGGGTGACTCCGGTCGTATTTCATGGTGACCATGACCGTCGCGTCGGCCAGGATCCGGGCCGCCTGATCCGGCGGCGTGCCGTCGGGTACCGGGACGAGCTCGACCGGCACGGTGAGCTTGCTCAGCAACCGCTCCCGCTGTTCGCAGGCCAGCGTGCCGAACAGGGCAACCTTCATTCGACCTCGCCGTCGGTCGCGGCTCGATGGAGGAACGCGCGCACTCGGTCCATGTAACGGGTCCGGTCATGACTGGTGACCAACGCCCCGGCCATCCGGACCGGGTCTCCGAAGAAATAGCGCTCGTAGAGTACCTGTCGAGTCCCGAAGGCGGAAATCGCGGTATCCCAGGCCAGCCGGAACAGCGGGATCCGGTCGACGGCCTCGAGCCGGGCGGCCTGGAAGTATCGCTTGATCTCCTCGGTCATCGGCCCGGCCAGGTCCGCTTCGGTCGGCATGGCCACGAGCCCGCCGGCGCCCAGCTGCTGGATGATCTCGATCATCCGGGGGTAGAGCCGGGGGTAGAGATTGCGCGCGGCATCGAGCGGCGCCCAGGCCGGCCGCATGACCCCGTACTCGTCCACGGCCGCCTCGGCCTCGGCGGCCACCAGGAAGGACCGCATCGTCTCGAGGTTGACCCAGATTTCCGCCAGCTTTTCCTGGACGTGCTGAAACGGCTCGATCGCGATCGCGTCGATGAGCAGCGAGGCCAGGCCGAGCAGGTACTCCGTCTTGGCGATGTTCTTGACCAGCACCTGATGCGCCATGTTGGCGAGGGCACCGGTCCGGTGGTAGGCGGCGTTGCAGCGCGGCACGTCGCGGTAGAGGAAGACCCGTTCCCAGGGCACGAACACGTCGTCGAACACCACCACCGCGTCCATCTCCTCGAACCGGGAGCCGAGCGGATGGTCGAAGTGGGATCGCTGGTGGTCGACCGATTCCCGGCAGAGGAACTTGAGGCCGGGCGTGTCGCTCGGAATGCAGACCGCGTAGGCGTAGCGCTGGTCTTCCTCGGTGTTCTTGAGGAAGGTGGACGGGAACACCATGATCTCGTCCGACACCGGCAGGGTGGCCAGCATCCGGCACCCCCGGATCACGATCCCGGCGTCGGTTTCGTCCTTGACCTTGGCCGCCAGGAACGGGTCGGCCTGCAGGGCGGCATGAACCGACCGATTGGCCTGGGGGCTGCTCAGCGTGTGCGTCAGGCAGAGGTCGTGGTCGCGGATGTAGGCGTGGTAGGCCCGGGCGTTGTCGCCGAACCGGGCGTCGGCTTCGCCCAGGTAGGCGGCGCCGGCGGCGTACCCGGACAACGACCGATTGATGTAGTCCGGCAGCCGCCCCATCATCCCGAACGTGGTGCCAGCCCAGTGGGCCATCGACCGGCTCAAGGCCCGAAGCTCCTCGCCCGTGCGCGGCAGTTGGAACGACCGACCCACCTTGGCGCCGATGGCCGGCGAATCGAACAGGGTGACGGCGGGATCGGACCACTGGAGATCGTAGAGGCGGGCCAGGGTCCGGACCCCGTTGAGCCCGGGGGCGGTGGTCGGATCGACGATCCGTTCGCCCCGGTGCCAGAGTTCAGGAGGGCGTTCGCGGAGTCGGGCCAGGACTTGAGCGCCGCGCCGGGCACCGGTAGGAGCTGGAGTAGCCATCGGGGGTCCCTAGTTGTTGAACGCTCAATCTACGATCTCCTTCATACTTCGCAAGACAATGGCTGATCTCGATTTAGTGTCTAGTAATCTTGTTCAACAATTTGCGTTCTCGTTGCAATTCCCGCCCCGCGGCGCTAGCTTCGACGCTGCCCCATATGAGCCCCCTGGTTCGACCGCCAGCCCCACCGGCGGAGTACGGCGCCAATCGGGCTGAATTGGCCGCCGAAGCCGTCGCCGCCCAGATCATCGCCGGCCGGCTCAAGCCAGGCTCGCGCCTCCGCGAGGTCGAACTGGCCGCGGCCCTCGGGGTCTCGCGCAACACCTTCCGCGAAGCCATCAAGATCCTGGCGGGTCGAGGCCTGGTCGTCCTCCAGCGGCACCGCTCCGCCGTGGTGGCCACCCTGTCGGCCGACAGCGTGCGAGACCTCTACCGGATCCGGCGGCTCCTCGAACTCAGCGCCATCGACGCCGCCCGCGGGTCGCCCGCCGAGGCCTACCACGAACTCGGCGCCGCCATCGCCGCCCTGGCCGCCGCCGCCGACGATCCCGGTCCGTCCGTCATCACCGCCGACCTCGACTTCCATCGCGCGATCGTCCGACTTCACAAAAGCCCTCGAATCGACCACAGTTATGCCGCCTGCCTCGACGAGCTTCGGCTCGGCTTGGCGCTGATCGACGCCCGCACGACGCCGCTGGCCGGCCTGATGGCCGAACACCGCCGGATCTACGGGCTGCTGCTCGCCGGCCAGCACGACGAGTGTCGCGCGGCCCTGGAGGAGCACCTCGCGGCCTCCGAACGGCAGCTGCTCGCCGCCGTCGCCGCGGGCGATCAGTAGATTTCGCTCCACCATCACACGAACACGGGAGGGCAGGTGTCGGTCGATCCGATTCACGACGGCCAGGTCACCGTCGCGACCACCAATGGCGTCGCGACGATCACGTTCGGTCACCCCAAGAGCAATTCCCTGCCCGGCGCCCTGCTCGGCAAGCTGGCCGCCACGATTCGGGCCGCCGGCGCCGACCCGGCCGCCAGGGTCATCGTGCTCCGGAGCGAGGGCGACGGGCCGTTCTGCGCCGGCGCGTCGTTCGACGAGTTGCGGGCCATCGGCGGCCCCGAGGAAGGCCAGAAATTCTTCTCCGGCTTTGCCGGCGTCATCCTGGCCATGATCAGGGCGCCCAAATTCGTCCTGGTCCGGGTCCACGGCAAAGCGGCGGGCGGCGGGGTCGGCGTCATCGCCGCGGCCGACTGGGCCATCGCCACCGCCGCGGCGTCGGTCAAGTTGAGCGAACTGGCGGTCGGGATCGGACCGTTCGTGGTGGGTCCGGTCATCGAAAAGAAGATCGGGCTCGGCGCCTATGCCGCCATGAGCGTCGACGCCGACTGGCGGTCGGCCGAATGGGCCGCCAACCACGCGCTCTACGCCGAGGTGGCGCCGACCGTGGAACGGATGGACGAGGCCCTGGCCAAGCGGGCCGCCTGGCTCGCGGGCTGCAATCCGGCCGCCATGGCGCAGCTCAAGAAGGTGTTCTGGGAAGGAACCGAAGGTTGGGATCAGCTGCTGGCGGCGCGGGCCGCCATGAGCGGCAGTCTGGTGCTTACCGACGCCGCCAAGGCCGCCATCGCCAAAGCCGGCGGACGCTGACCGACCGAACCCTGGCGCTCAGAACCGGAGCTGGGCGCCGACGTACCAACGAGTCATCGACGCGTCGACGGTGGTCGTCTGACCCGGCCCCGTCGACCGATCGGTGCTCGCGTCGCCCGGCTCGAGTTGCCGCACCGCAACCCGAACCGCGATCCACCGGGCCAGCGGCAACTCGAGCCCCGCGCCCACGGTCACGAAGCCGAAGCTGACCCCGCCCGACTCCGACATCCGGCCCAGACTCGCCACGCCAAACGGCACCACCGG
Organism: Gemmatimonadota bacterium; assembly: GCA_016794825.1. Taxonomy (GTDB): domain Bacteria; phylum Gemmatimonadota; class Gemmatimonadetes; order Gemmatimonadales; family GWC2-71-9; genus SHZU01. The sequence continues at coordinate 250 of JAEUJH010000037.1, read as the reverse complement.
ACCCCGCTGCCACGGGCGCACCGTGACGCCGCCCTCGAACGCCGAGAACCCGGAGCTGTCGCCGAATCCGCCCCCGTTGGCCTCGAACGCGCCGTGGACCTGGACCGCCGGAATCGGGAGGAACCCGAGTTCGACCCCGGCCACCCAACCCGACTCGTACGCCGCCTCGCGGTTGACGAACGTTCCCGTCTGTTCCCGCAACGACCACCGGGGCGTGGCGATCATCTGGATGCCGACGACGACCCGACGA
>JAEUJH010000455.1 GCA_016794825.1 Gemmatimonadota bacterium | reverse complement strand
GCGGGGCTGGTTCTACACGACGCACGCCAACGATCAGGCGATCGTCCGGGTGGCGGCGCAGGCGGCCGACTCGCTCACGGGCTCGACCGAGCGGGGCAAGTTCTACTACCGCGCCCAGCTCGACAACAAGGGCGGCCTGGTAATGCCGATCGACCTCGAGATCACCTACGAGGACGGCACCAAGGGGCGGGTCAAGATTCCGGCCGACGCCTGGCGTCTCAACGAGAAGCGGTACATCTACGGCTTTTTCACCAACCAGGCAGTCGTCAGGATCGTGGTCGACCCCGACGAGGTGTTTGCCGACATCGACCGGAGCAACAACACCTGGGTCCGGGAGAACAAGCCGATTCCATGATCGGGCCGGCGCTCTCCCTTGCCGCGGCGACCGGGTTGCTCGTCGCGGGGATGGCCGTCGGGGTGGCGCCGACGGCCGCAGGCCACGAGATCCACGTGAGCTACGGTCGGGTGGCGGTCGAAGGGGTCACGATCACCATCCGGCTCCGGATGTTCCAGGACGACCTGAGCCGCGCGCTGGCCCGGTTTGCCCGCCGCGACACGGTCGACCTGACCGCCAGACGGGAATCCGACTCGCTGGCCACCGCCTACCTCGGCAAGAGCCTCCTGCTCACGGCCGACGGCAAGGCGCTGACCGGTGCCGTGGCCTCGAGCGGACCCGAGAGCGACATGTGGTGGTACCTGATCCAGTTCCGGGCGGAGCGGCCGCCGGCCCGGTTAGGCATCGCCAACCGGGTATTGTTCGAACTCTTTGGCGACCAGCAGAATCTCCTCAAGGTCCTCCACACCGCCAGCGGCGACGAAACCTCCCTCTACTTCGTCCCCGGCGAGCCGGGCCCCGTCACCCTCACTTTTCCGCGGTGACGGCGGCCAGCGCCCGCTCGACCGCCTCCATTCGCTCCGTCAACCGGGCCACCTGCTCCCGGGCCCGGACCCAGTTCCCTTCGTCGACCGCCTCGCGGACGCCGGGCAGTTCCATGGCGGCATAGGTGAACTTCGGGGCGTAGAGCACATGCCGGAACCAGGGCCGGCCGGGAATGCCCTCCGGGAGGAGCCAGGCGCGTTCCACCGCCAGGAGCCGCTGGTTGAGCCCGGCCAGGCGAGCCTGATCGCCGGCAGCCATCGCCGCGTTCACCGCGGCTTCGACTCGGTCGGCGGCGGCAGCCAGGCGACGCCGGGCGGCGCCCGCGGCGCGGAGATCCAAACGACCCGAGACGCCGGGCACCTGGCCGAGTTCGGTCAGGAAGACGCCGACTCGATCGGCGGTGAGCCGAAAATCGAACGGCAGCGCGTCCGCGTTGGCCAGCCGGAGCGCCATTCGTCCCCAGACCTCCGCCATCGCGGTCATGTAGCGGAATCCGGGATCGCCATGGTGGGTCATCCAGTAGTAGTTGTCGTAGATCGAATGGTAGACCCCGTACGGCCCGTTGAAGGCGAGGTCGACGATCGGCAAACCAAGATGGTTGAGAAAGACCGTGTAGTCGGAGCCGCTGCCGAGCTTGTTCTCGACCAGACCGTCCGCCGGCTGACCGCGGGCCCATCGCTCCAGCACGCTCCCGCCCGCGGGGTCCGCCACGTCGCGCGCCGTTTCGAGGACCAGCGGGTTGAGGCTGGCCACGGCACTCGCCCCGAAGATCGACCCGCTGGTCGAGCCGTCGACTTTGAGGTAGGCCACCGCCTGACGGCCCAGCACCTCGGCGAACTGCTCGCCCCATTCCGTCGAGCCCGTGAGGTGCCACTCCTCGGCGTCCCAGCTGGCCATCACGATCGTCCGTCTGGGCCGCTTCCCTTCCCGGACCAACGCGCCGAGCACCCGGGCGAGTTCGAGCTGGGTGGCGGTGCCGCTGCTCGGGTCGACCGCGCCGAACACCCAGGCGTCGCGATGGTTGCCTAACACGACGGTCTGGTCCGGCTGATCGCTGCCCCGGATCCGGGCCTCGACGTTCCAGATCGACCGGGTCTTCCCGTCCATGGCCACTTCGACACGGACCGTGGCCGGTCCGGCGCCGACGCGGTAGTTCATCGGGAGGGCGCCCCGCCATGCCGCCGGCGCGTCGGGTCCGCCCAGGGCCTGGAGCAGCGGCCGGGCGTCGCGGTACGACAGCGGCACCGCGATGATCTTCGGGACCGCCCGCGACTCGGCCTCGGCGATCCGGCGGGCCCCGTCGATCGACGCCCAGCCGGGGGTCAGCGGATCGCCGGGCACGATGAAGTCGTAGCTGATGGCGCCCCGCTGAATGTGGCTCTCCGGCCCCCAGGGGCCGTCCGGGAAGGTCGGACCGCGGGCAAACCCGTCCTCGGCCGGATCGGAGTAGATCAGCATGGCCTTGAGGCCGTACCGCTCGGCGGTGAGCGCCTTGAAGCCGCGGTAGCTGTACGGATTGGAGTACCGCACCAGCGCGATCTTGCCGGCCGGATCGATGCCCCGCGCCTTGAGCCACTCGTAGTCGGCGGGGTTCCCGCTGTTGGCGTAGATCAGTTCGCCGGTGACGTCGCCGGAGGCCGACATGCCGAGGTAGGTGGGGCCGGCGTCCTGATAGCTGTCGCGATCGACGGGGTAGCCGTCCTCGACCAGCGAGGCTTCGAACCGGGACGGCGCCACCATGGTCACCTTGACTCGGTCGGGCCACGGGAGGAGCACGTCGTAGCGGTGGAGGGTCACGTCCTCCCACCCGTACTGCCGGAGCCGATCGGCCAGGTACTCCGCCAACTCCCGGTTCCGGATCGAACCGGCCGGGTGCGGCCGCTCGGTAAAGACCCGGAAGTAGGCCCCGGTGGAATCGCGGCTCAGGCGGCTGGCCAGATCGGCCTCGAGAGCCGCCTGACGGTGGGCGGCGGCGGCACCGAACCCCCGAATGGCGGCCGGGCCGGCGGGCTGGGCCAGCATCGGCCGGGGGGCCAGGACGACGAGGGAGAGGAGCACCGGCCACGCCGCGCGGCGGGCCGTTGCGCCCCGAGCGGGAGCCGCCCAAACTCCAAGCGCCTTCATGCGCATCGTCTTCTCTCGGTTGATCGACGGAATCGGGCCGGAACGGCGGCCCCACCGCAAGGTACACGGACCCTCGCCGGTCGGAAGATGGGCGGCCGCCGTGGCGCGGCCGCTCGTGGGCCTGGCCGTGGCCGGCTGCGCCGCGTCCCAACCGGCCGGGCCGATCGACCGGATCCTCACCGGCGTCACCGTGGTTTCCCTCGACTCCGCCACTGGCGCGGCACCCACCGCGCTGGCGCTCGGTGGCGGGCGGGTCGTCGGCCTTGGCAACGACGACTCCGTAAGCCGGTGGCGTGCCTCCGGCGCCCCGGTGACGGATCTGGGTGGCGCGGTGATCGGACCGGCGTTCGTCGACCACCACGTCCACCTCTACAACGTCGGCCTGGCGCTCCTCAATCACGCCGAAGCGGATCGGCTCTTCCTCGACCTGAGCGGGGCGACCACGGTGGCCGCCGTCGAGCGAATGGTCGCCGATCGGGCGGCCCGGACCCCGGCGGGTGGCTGGATCCTTGGCGCGGGGTGGAGTCAGGGGGCGTGGGGCTCCGCGGCCCTCCCGACCAGCGACCCGCTCGATCGCGCCGCCCCGCAACACCCCGTCTTCCTCGGTCGAACCGACGGACATGCCGGTTGGGTCAATCGCCGCGCACTCGAGCTGGCGGGCGTGACGCCTGACGCCTCCGATCCGCCCGGCGGCCGGTTCGAACGCGGCGGCGACGGCCGTCCGTCGGGGGTGCTGCTGGAACGCGCCAACGAACCTGTCATGGCGCTCATTCCGGTTCCGTCGGACGAAGACGTGATGGCGGCGTTCCGGATGGCGGCCGACTCGCTGGCGGCACGGGGTGTCGTCGAGGTCTACGACGCGGGCTTCCTGGCCGCGCCTGGCGTGGTGGCGCTCGAGGCGGACCTCGGCCGATTGCTCCAGCTCCTCCGCCGGGCCGATTCGATCGCCCCGCTGCCGATCCAGGTCAACCTGATGATCCCGGCCCCGACTCGGCTCGCGGACTCGATCCTGGCCGCCGGACCCGCGGGCCGGGAAGTGTCGCCGCGGATCCGGATCAGCCACCTCAAGCTCTTCGGCGACGGGGCGTTAGGCAGCCGCGGGGCGGCCCTGACGCATCCGTACGCCGACGACGCGGCCACCCGGGGCGTGCCGCGGATGACGACCGCGGAGATCCAGACCTGGACCCGGCGGGGGCTTGCCGCCGGACTCGGCGTCGCCACCCACGCCATCGGTGACGAGGCGGTGGATCGGGCCCTCGACGCGTACGAGGCCATCCTTGCCGCCGACCCGGGTCTCGACCGCCATCGACTGCGGATCGAGCACTTCTCGTCGGCGCGCGACGAGGACTTTGCCCGCGCGGTCCGACTCGGCGTGGTGCTGTCGATCCAGTCGAACTTCAACGGCCTCCCGGGCGACACGGCGTCGCTGGGCCACCTCCGGATCGGCCCCGAGGGCGAACCGCGGGTCTACGCCTGGAACCGGCTCCACGACCTGGGGGCCGAACTGGCCGAAGGATCGGACTATTTCACCCGGCCGGCCGGGCCGCTCGCGGGATTGATCGCCACGCTGACGCGGCGCCACGCCGTCGGCGAACACCGCGCCGACCCGGCCGCTCGGATCCTGGCCTGGCGTCTCAACGCCCGCCGGTTTCCACCCTCGGGGCCGGCGGTCGACCCGACCATCCGGCCCGGCAGCGCCGCCGACCTGGTGGTCCTCTCGGCCGATCCACGGGCCGGCACCCGGGAGGCGCTCGACGGGATCCGGGTCATTGCCACGGTCCGGGCCGGGCGGTTTTCCTTCGGGCCGGTGCGGTAACGAGATGCCGGAGCTTCCCGAAGTCGAAACGATGGTGCGCGACGTCACGCCGCTGCTGTCCGGGCGGCGATTCGAGTCGGCTCGACTGTCCCATCGGGACGTCCTCGACGGGGTGACCGGCCCGGCGCTGGTCCGCGGACTCACCGGCGCGCGGGTGGTCGGGCTGGCCCGGCGGGCCAAGAACGCGGTCATCCTGACCGACCGCCGGCGGCTGGTCATCCAGCCGGGCATGACCGGCGCGATGTTCGTCAAGCGGCGCCTCACGGCGGACGACGCCCGGTACGGCGTGCTCCAGGTCCGGCTCGACGACGGGCGGACGTTCGTCTATCATGATGTCAGACGGTTAGGCACGATTCGGTGGCTCGACCCGGCCGGGTGGCAGCGGTTCAGCGACCGGATCGGACCGGAGCCGCTCGATGCCGCGTTCACGCCCGAGGTCCTGCGGGCGGCCCTGGCCCGATCGCGGGCCGCCGTGAAGAAGGTGATCATGGACCAGAAGCACCTGGCCGGCGTCGGCAACATCTACGCGAACGAGGCGCTGTTCCTGGCGGGGATCGATCCGTCCAAGGAGGCCCGCCGGGTGTCGGCCGACCAGGCCGGACTGCTCCATCGCCACCTCGTGACGATCCTGGCCGACGCGGTCCGGGCCCACGGCACCACGATCCGCGACTACCGGACGGGCACCGGGGAACCCGGCAACTTCCAGGGCGAGCTCCAGGTGTACGACCGGGAGGGACAGCCGTGCCGCCGGTGCGGGGCCCCGCTGGCCGGAACCCACGGGATCGACGCCCGGATCACCGTCTTCTGCTACCGGTGTCAGCGTTAGGATGACCGCCACTCTCCTCCCGCCGACCACCGATCCGGCCACCCTCCGGGCCCGGGTCAAGGCCCTGGCCGAGCAGCGGCCGGGCATCTACCGGATGATCGACCCCCTGGGCCGGATCCTCTACGTCGGCAAGGCCAAGCGAGTCAAAGCCCGGCTGCTCTCCTACTTCAACGCCAAGTACCCGGAGGACAAGGCCGCCCGGATCCTCCACGCCGCGGCCAACATCACCTGGGACTACGTGCCGAGCGAGTTCGCGGCGCACCTGGCGGAACTGCGGGAAATCAAACGCTACCGTCCCGCCTACAATCTCCAGATGAACCGGCGGCGGAACGCCGCGTTCGTGACGGTGTCGGGAGGCGCGGCGCCGCGGCTGGCGGTGACCACCGCCACCGCCCGGGCCGACGTCCGGTACTTCGGCCCCTACACCTCGCCCGGCCGGGTGGCCGGCGGGATCCGGGTCCTCAACGACCTGCTGGGTCTCCGCGACTGCGCCGAGAAGATGCCGGTGGTCTTTCCCGGTCAGGGCGACCTCTTCTCCGAACCGCTCCAGGCCGCCTGCGCCCGCCATGCCTTCGGCACCTGCGCCGGTCCGTGCGCCGCCCTGGTGGAGGAGGCCCGCTACCGCGACCGGGTGGCCGCGGCGGTCGAGTTCCTGGCGGGCGCTTCCGTCCACCCGATCGACCGGGTGGTCGACCAGATGACGGCCGCCGCCGAACAGGACGATTTCGAGGGAGCTGCGCGGTGGCGGGACAAATTTGAGCAACTCGAATGGCTGATCGCCGCGGCCGCCCGGGCCCGATCCGCCATCCAGCTCCACTCCTTCGTCTACCGCGAGCCGGGCGACTTCGGCGACGAACGGGTCTACCTGATTCGTCACGGCACGGTCCGGGCCGCCTACCCCTACCCCAGCACCCCAATCGAGCGCGAGGCGTTCAGCTCGGTGGTGGTGGAGGAAATGGCCCGGCCGCTGCCCCCGGCCGGGCTGCTCGACCACGCCCTGATCGACGAGATGCTGCTGGTGATGTCGTGGTTCCGCCGCCATCCCGAAGCCTGGCGACGGACCGAGCCGATCGAGCGCTGGCTCGGCGCCTAGTCGGCGTCGGCCGCGGTGAGCGGCACCAACCTGGCCCGGGGCGGAATGCCCGGCTCCAACTCCATAATCCCCACCGAGGCGGGCAGGTCGAACCGCCGCCGCCCCGCTCCACCCGGGTTCATGACCGTCACCACCTGATCGACGATCGTCAGCAACGGCCGGTGAGTGTGGCCGTAGATGATGACCTCGGCCTCGGGATAGGCCCGGTTGACCGCCTCCGGCGTCGGGGAGCCGAACTGGTGGCCGTGGAGGAGCAGGAAGCGGAAGCCGTCGATTTCGGTCTCCACCACCTCGGGCAGCCGGCGGCGGAGGTCGAACCCGTCGGTGTTGCCCCAGACCGCGGTAACCGGCGCGATCGCCTCGAGTTCGACCAGGAGATCCTCGGGTCCGACGTCGCCCGCGTGAAGGATCCGGTCGACGTCGCGAAACGTCTCGAAGACCTCCGGTCGGAGGAGGCCGTGCGTATCGGAGATGATGCCCAGGCGCATCCGTCGGTGCCAACGGCTGGAGGAGGGGGTATTATCTCACCCATGACCCATTCCCGTCGATCCCTGGGCCCGGTGGTGGCGCTGCTGCTGGTGGGGGCGCCCGCGGCCGCCCAGGGACGAACCGTCACCGGCGTCGTGACCGACTCGAGCGACGGCCAGCCGGTTCCGGGGGTGCGGGTGGCGCTGGGCACCTGGCTCGGCGCCTATTCGGATCGGGCCGGACGCTTCACCATTCCAGTCCCGGCCGGCCGGTTCACCCCAAGGGTGAGTTGCCCCCGGTCGGGACAGGCCGAACTGACGCGGACGTTGCCGGAACTCGTGGTGGGTGGACCGACGGACGGCGGCCAGGGCCCGACGCTCGCGGTTGTCCTGCCCGGCGGGCGGGAATGCCTTCCGGCCCTCGAGGCGGTGGGCTACCTCGAAGCGGCCGGCATCCTTCGCGGCGGGGAGACCCGCCGACTCCAACTCTGCGAGAGCCCGTCCCACGGCGTGGCGCTGGCGCTGCCCGATCGAGCGGCCCGCGACCTGGCCCGGCGATTCGGCGGGCGCGACGACCCCAAGCGGCCGGTGCTGGCGCTGACGGTCCGCGGGCAACTGGAAGGCCCGGGATTCTTCGGGCACGACGGGTCGGCCGCGTATCTCCTGACCGTGGAGACGATCCGCTCCGCCCGGCGGACCGCCGAAGCCGACGCCTGCCGTTAGGCGGGCGCCGGAAGGGCGCCCGCCGCGCCGGCCCGGAGGAACAGGCCGTCGCTGATCGACGCCAGGGCTTC
>JAEUJH010000006.1 GCA_016794825.1 Gemmatimonadota bacterium | reverse complement strand
CCGAAGGTGCCCTTGCGGGCCGAGACCAGCACCGAAGCCGGCAGCACCTGGCGGAGGTTCTCGACCTCGAGATAGTCGCCCGGGGTAGCCGTGGCGTGCAGGTCCCAGCTGCCGATCTGGTCCGGGCTGATCCGGGCCTGGTCGAGCGCCTGCCGGATGGCGGCCAGGGGCCCGTCGGTGGTGGGGGTGATGATGTGGTGGGCGTCGGAACTCATCCCGACCGCCACCGGTTCCATGCCTAACGCCCGGTGTCCGCGGGCGGTCAGCCACTCGTGGTCGCCGACGATCCAGATGGCGGCCCCGCCGGCCACGTGGGTGCCGCGAAGGCCGTGGAGCGGCTTCGACACGCCGCCGTCGGCGGAGATGACCCGCCCCTGATGGAAGGCGGCCACCACCAGCGGATGCGGGGGCGGATCGGTGGCGCCGATCACCACCGCCTTGGCCTCGCCCCGGTGGATCGCGTCGATGGCCAGCTTGAGGGTCAGGCCGAAGGTGGAGCAGGCGCCGACCGGGGCAAAGCTCAAACCGGTAATGCCGCCCAGCATCGAGATCTGGGCGGCCGGGGTGTTGTGGATGTTCCAGATGGTGTTGGCCGACACCGCGGCCCAGGGCGCGGTCGGCACCCCGAACTCGCGGTTGAGCCGCTCGGTGCGTCGCTGCTTTTCCTTCATGACCCGCATCTTGCCCGCTTCGACGTCGCCCTCGACGTTGAGGCCCTCGATCTCGGCGAGCAGCCCGAGGTAGCGCCGCAGCTCGGGGGAGCGTTCCGCCCAGTACCGCCACCACCGGCTCTCGGCCTGGTCCCGGTCGTCGAGATTGGCTCCGGTCGGATCGGGCGGCGCCCCGGGGTCGACCTCGCCGGCCAGGTGGCGGGCCAGGGCAGGGTTCCGGCTCGGATCGGCCCAGAACCGGTCCCACCGGCGCTGCGCCGCGTACAGATCGAGGGCGGCGTCGTGGTAGGTGCCGATGGCACCGATGCCGCACCCGACGTACACATGGGCGGCCGAGCCGAGGGTCTTGAGTTCCTGCTCGAGGCCGGGGTTCTGGCCGAGAGCCTGGACGAACGCCCCGATCGCGTAGAGCGAGGGGTCGTCCATCTTCTCCTGGAGCTGCGCAAAGCGCCGCGGGGGGAACCGCTCGGCAATCCAGGGTCGATAGGCGTCGAAGTCGAAGGCCGGCCGGCCGACGAAGAACGTGTCGGGCCCGAAGCCGTTGAAAGGCTCGAGCCAGCTTTCCGCCGAATCGAGCCGGGCCGCGAAGGTCTCGATGTCGGGGCACTTCGGCGCCACCACACCCCAGCCGAACACGCCGATCCTGGTCATGACGCAACGTAGCGATCCGGGCGTTCTTCCCGCTAGTTTGTTTCCTTCATGGTCGATCCTTCCCTCGCCAACGGTGGTCTGACGGTCGGCACCCTGATCGGGGCCGGCTTCGCGGCGGTCGTCGGCGGAGCCATCAACTCCATCGCCGGCGGTGGCACGCTGGTGACGTTCCCGGCCATCGTGGCCCTCGGGGTGCCACCCCTGACGGCCAACGCCACCAACACCATGGCCCTGTGGCCCGGCGCGTTCGGCAGCCTCTGGGGATACCGGGAGCAGCTGGCCGGGATGCGGAGCTGGGTGGCCCGGTTCAGCGTACCCAGCGTGCTGGGCGGCCTCTCGGGCGGCTGGCTCCTCCTGTCCACCGGACAGGAGCGGTTTGCCCGGATCGTCCCGTTCCTGGTGCTGGGCGCCACCGTCCTCTTCATGCTGAACGGTCCGCTGGGTCGCTGGCTCCGCGGCCGCGGGGCGGCTGGGGCGGAGGCCGAGCCCCAGGGCGGGCCGTTCTTCTTCCTGGCCCAGTTCCTGGTCGGCGTCTATGGCGGCTACTTCGGCGCCGGCATCGGGATCCTGATGCTCGCGGTGCTCGGCCTGGTCGGCTTTACCGACATCCACCGGATGAACGCGGTCAAGGTCTGGGGGGCGCTCCTGATGAACGTCGTGGCGGCCGGGCTCTTCGCGTGGAAGGGCGTGGTGCTGTGGCCGCTGGCGCTGGTCATGGCGGTGGGCGCCATCGTGGGGGGCTACGGGGGCTCCCGGTTCGCCATGCGGGTCGGTCAGGTCTGGGTCCGGCGGGCCGTGGTGGCCATCGGGATGGGGTCGTTCCTCTGGCTCCTGGTTCGTCGTTAGGCCGGAGACGGTGACGTGACGAGCGAGCCCGACTCCGGACCGCGACGGTCGGTGGTGGGGCTGGTCGTGGCGGTGGTGCTGGCGGCCGTCATGCTGCTGGCGCCCGCGCCGGAGGGCCTGTCCGACCGGGGCTGGCGGCTCGCCGCCGTCTTCGTCGTCACCCTGGTGCTCTTCACGACCGAGGCGGTGCCGGTCGCCGTCACCTCGCTCCTCGCGGTCGTGCTCCAGCCGATTCTCGGCGTCGCCACCCTCCCGGTCGCCGCCACCGCGTCGATGAGTCCGGTGTTCTACTTCGTCATCGCGATGTTCGCCATCGCGCAGGCGTTCGTCAGTACCGGGCTCGACCGGCGGTTCGCGTTCTGGCTCCTGGCGCGGGCCGGCACCGACAGCCGCCGGGTGCTCGGTGCCCTGATGCTCGGCGCCGCCGTCATGTCCACGGTAGTGTCCGACGTCCCGACCACCGCGCTGTTCATGGCCATTGCGCTTGGCCTGTTCGAGCGGGCCGGCCTCGAGCGGGGCGGGTCGCGCTTTGCCAAGTCGGTGATGATGGGGATCCCGATCGCCGCGTTCATCGGGGGCGTCGCCACCCCGGCGGGCACCTCGATCAACGTGCTCGGCCTCGCGTTCCTCGAGCGCCACGGCGGGGTGACGGTTCCGTTCCTCCACTGGATGGCGATCGGGGTGCCGATGGTCATCCTGCTCCTCCCGGTGGCGTGGTGGGCCATCCTCCGGTTCTATCCACCCGAGGTCGCGACCGTCGGCACCACGGCCGACCTCGACCGCGATCGGGCCGCCCTCGGCCCGCTCCGCGGCGACGAGGTCAAGGTGCTCGGACTGCTGGGCGCGATGCTGGCGCTCTGGATCGCCAGCACCTGGGTTCGGCAACTCGACGTGGCGCTGGTGGCGCTGGCCGGGGCGGTGGTGATGTTCCTGCCCGGGTTCCGCCTGTTCGGTTGGAAGGACCTCGAGCGCTCGACCGGGTGGGACGCGCTGCTGATGATCGCGGGCGTGACCTCGATCGGCGCGGCCTCGGCCGAAACCGGCCTGGCCCGATGGCTGGTCGACCACACGCTGACCGGCTTGCCCGCCAGCCCCGCGGCCGTGGTCGCCATCGTTGCCGCCTTCACCATCCTGATCCGGCTGTTCCTCCCGATGGGCCCGGTCATCGTCGCGGTGGTGGTCCCGCCGCTCGCGCTCCTGGCCAAGGACGCGGGCGTGAACCCGGCCCTCTACACCCTGCCGGTGGTGTTCACGGCCTCCTGCGCCTTCCTCCTGCCGCTCGACGCGGTCACCCTGGTGACGTTCTCGCGCGGATACTACGGCATGCTCGACATGTTCAAGCCGGGCCTGGTCATCAGCCTGGCCTGGGTGGTGGTCATCACCGCCGTCGTGGCCGTCGTCGGCCCCCTGCTCGGGCTCTTCTGACCGCCTGACCGTCGGCGCGGCCAGGCGCCCGGCCGACTAGATTCCGCTGTCCTCCAATAAGGTATCCAGTGCCGTTTTCCGGTTTGCCGCTCGACCCGAGTCTCCACCGCGCCCTCAAGGAGCTCGGCTTTACCCGGCCCACGCCGATTCAGCTCGACTCGATCCCGCCCGGCCTCGAAGGCCGGGACCTGCTCGCATGCGCCATGACCGGAAGCGGCAAGACGGCCGCCTTCCTGTTGCCGATCATTCATCGCCTGCTCGGCCGGCCTCGGGGTGTGACCCGGGCGCTGGTCCTGACGCCGACCCGTGAGTTGGCGGCCCAGATCGTCGAGAGCCTCAACGAACTGGCGGTCCACACCCCGATTACCGGCGCCGCGGTGTTCGGTGGGGTCGGGATGGGGCCGCAGGAACACGCTTTCCGGACCGGGGTCGACATCCTCGTCGCCACCCCGGGACGACTGCTCGATCACTTCCGGATGCCGTACGCCCGGCTCGACAAGCTCGAGTACCTGGTGCTCGACGAGGCGGACCGGATGCTCGACATGGGCTTCCTGCCCGACATCCGGCGGATCCTCAAGCACCTGCCGGTCAAGCGGCAGACCATGCTGTTCAGCGCCACGATGCCGACGGAAATCGCCGGCCTCGCGCGCGACATGCTCAAGGATCCGGTCACCATCAACGTCCAGCGGGCCGCGGCGCCCGCGGTCGGCATTACCCAGGCCGTCTACCCGATCGGGCGGGAGCAGAAGGCGGCCCTGTTGCTGACCCTGCTGCAGCGGGGCGACATGGGCCAGGCCCTGGTCTTTACCCGCACCAAGCACCGCGCCGACCGGCTCTGCAAGTTCCTGGTCCGGCACGGCATCAACGCGGAGCGGATCCACGGCAACCGGTCGCAGGCGCAGCGCACCGCGGCCCTGGCGGGCTTCAAGAGCGGCGCCCATCGGGTCCTGGTGGCCACCGACATCGCGGCCCGGGGCATCGACGTCGAGGCGTTAGGCCACGTACTCAACTTCGACGTCCCCGCGGTGCCGGAGGACTACATCCACCGGGTCGGCCGGACCGGCCGGGCCGAGATGACGGGCGAGGCCTTTACCTTCGTTTCGCCCGACGAGGACGCGGACCTCAAGAACATCGAGCGGGCCATCGGCAAGCGGCTGCCGCGGGTGACGGTGCCGGACTTCGACGCCAAACTGGTCGAGGCGACGCCGCTCGAGATCCCGCTGGCGGAGCGGATCGCCGCCATTCGGGCCAAGAAGGCCGAGGATCGGGAGCGCGCCAAGGCCAAGCTGGCGCGCAAGGAGGCCATGGAGCGGCAGCGGAACTTCGACCGGGCCCGGGGCGTGACGCCGGGGCAGAACCCCGCCCGGACCTCCGATCGGCCCGGTGAGCGCGGTCCGGGCCGGGGGCCCGATCGTCGGCCGCGAGGCGATGGCGCCCGCGGGCCGGGCGGTCCTCCGCGCGGCGGCGGGGGCGGTGGGCGGCCCGGCGGCCCCGGCGGCGGTCGTGGTCCTGGCGGTGGTCGTAGTCCTGGCGGTGGTCGTGGGCCGGGCGGGGGCCGCGGGCCCGGCGGTGGTCGGGGGCCGGGGCGATAGCTCATTCGCCCGCGGCGGGGTTCAGTTCCCGCGGGCCAGTGCGTCCAGTTGGGCCAGTCGTCGAGCCGGATCGGCGTCCGGGGCAAGTTCGCGCGGCAATCCGGCGCGCATCGCCACGATCGCGCCGACCATGCCCGCAAACGGCTCGACTTCATGCGTCGAGATCAGGGCCGTGGCCCCGGCCGCGAGTCGCTCGCCCACCCAGCGCACCACCAGATCGCGCATGGCCCGGTCGAGCGACTCGAGCGGTTCGTCGAGCAACAGCGTGGTGGGCGATCCGATGAACGCTGCCGCCAGCATGGCCCGGCGTCGCTGTCCCATCGACAGTTCGCGGATCGAGCGCCGCTCGAGTCCTTCCAGACCCACCGCCGTCAACGCCCGCTCGCCCGCCGTCGGCTCCACCTCGCGCAGGGAAGACACCAGCCGCATCACCTCGCCCAGGCTCGCGTAGGGACTCAGGTCGGGCAACTCCGGGGCATAGGCCAGCGCCTGCCGGGCCGCCCGTTCGTCGTGCCACAGATCCAGGCCGTCGATGGTGACGGTGCCGGTTTCCGGGGCTTCGATTCCGGCGGCCAGCTTGAGCAGGGTGCTCTTGCCGGTACCGTTAGGCCCGAGGAGGAGGGTCAGCCCGGGGCGGATGTCGAGCGACTCGCACTGGAACGCGGGCGCCGGCTCCGGACCCCGCCGCCATCGACTCGGCCTGGTGTAGCCGAACCGGACGCCGCGGAACGAGATGCCTCGAGGCAACGGTGCGGTCATCGGTCGCTCCCGGCCAGCGAGTCGCCGGCCGCGGCATGATGGAGCGGCTGCCACCCGGTGACGATCAGGCGGCGATCCGCGCGGACCGCGGCCCCGAGGGCCACGGGAACGGCGGCCAGGGCGGCCACCGCCATCACCGGCCACCGCGCCACCACGATGGTGGCCGGCACCACCACCCACAGCAGCGATCCCGTCACCCCGAGCAGCCGGCCGCCGGCCCGGCGGAGCGTGGCGACCGCCGCCACCGCCAGCACCGGAAGCATGGCGAGGCCGATGGCCGCGGCGTGCCAGTCCACCCGGATCGCCAGCGCGATCGCCGCCAAGCCGGGCAGCGCCACCAGGAGCGCGTCCTCCAGGACCCGC
>JAEUJH010000651.1 GCA_016794825.1 Gemmatimonadota bacterium | reverse complement strand
CTCAACGTGGCGTTCTACGCCGGACACGGGACGATCCGCTCCGCCGTCATGGGCGACGACTTCAAACGCCCGGCTCGCCCCGAGGAAGTCGATTCGATGACCCGGCTCCTCGAACGGGAACTCGCCGCCGGGGCGCTCGGTCTGTCGACGGGCCTCGAGTACGACCCCGGGATCAACTCCGACCGGTCCGAGGTCATGGCGCTGGCCAAGACCACCGCGGCCGCGGGCGGCCGCTACATCAGCCACATCCGGAGCGAGGATCGGTGGTTCTTCGAGGCAATCGACGAGATCATCGCGATCGGCCGGGAAGCGAAGCTGCCGGTGCAGGTGAGCCACATGAAGCTCGCGATGATTTCGCTCTGGGGGCAGACCGACAGTCTGCTGCGGGTCCTCGACGCGGCCCGGGCCAGCGGGGTCGAGATCACGGCGGACGTCTATCCGTACACCTACTGGCAATCGACGCTCCAGGTGCTGTTCCCGAAGCGGGACTTCGACAACCGGGCCGAGGCCGACAAGGTCCTGCGGGAAATCGCCAAGCCCGAGGGGCTCCTGATCGGCGACTTCCTCGCGAATCGGGCCTACGCGGGAAAGACCGTCGCGGAGATCGCGGTCCTCCGCAAGGAGGATCCGGCCAGCACGCTGATGGGGTTGATCCGGGAATCGATCGCGTGGGAGCGGGCCCATCCCGATTCGGGTGGGAGCGAAAGCGTGGTCGCCACCAGCATGGCCGACGCCGACGTCGCCAAGCTCCTGGCCTGGGCGCATACCAACGTGTGTTCCGACGGGACGCTCGAGGGCGCGCACCCACGCGGGTTCGGCGCCTTTCCCCGGGTGCTGGGCCGGCTGGTCCGGGAGCAGAAGGTGATGTCGCTCGAGACCGCCGTCGCCAAGATGAGCGGGCTCGCCGCGGCGCATACCGGGCTCCGGCGGCGGGGGACGATCGCCCCGGGCCAGTATGCCGATCTGGTTCTCTTCGACCCCGCGACGGTCATCGATCGGGCCACGCCGGCGGAGCCCCGCCTGGTGTCGACCGGGATCGAGCGCGTGTGGGTCAACGGCCAGGAAGTGTGGCGCGAGGGCCGGACCACGGCCGCCCGGCCCGGACGGGTCATCCGGCGGGGCGACCAGTGAGTTTCGCCGATCGGGTCCGCGAGGCCGAAGGGCGGATTCGCCCGCACGCGCGGGAAACGCCGTTGCTGTGGTCGCCGACGCTGTCCGAGCTGGCCGGGACCCGGGTCTTCCTCAAGCTCGAGAACCTCCAGCACACCGGATCGTTCAAGCTCCGCGGTGCGCTCAACAAGATGCTGTCCCTCGGCGAGGCCGACCGGGCGCGCGGGGTGGTGACCGCCTCGACCGGCAACCACGGCGCCGCTACCGCCTACGCCGGGCGGCTCACCGGGGTCACCCCCACCGTCTACGTGCCGGAGGGTGCGGCGCCGAGCAAGGTCGAGCGGATCCGGGCGCTCGGCGGCCGGGTCGAGGTTTTCGGGACCGACTCGAGCGAGACGGAGCAGTACGCC
>JAEUJH010000645.1 GCA_016794825.1 Gemmatimonadota bacterium | reverse complement strand
GCTGTTCTTTCTCGACGAACCGACCACCGGGCTCGACCCCCAGTCGCGCCGCCAGCTCTGGGACCTGATCGAGGGGTTCAAGCAACAGGGGCGGACCGTGGTGCTCACCACCCACTACATGGACGAGGCCGAGCAGCTCTGTGACCGGGTGGCCATCGTCGACCACGGCCGGATCATCGCCTCAGGCACGCCCCGCCAGTTGATCGCGATGCTCGGTAGCGAGCACGTCATCGAGTTCGGCCTGGATGGCGAGGCCATTCCCGACGCGAGCCTGGCGAGCCTCCCCGGCGTCACGGCGGTCCGCCGCCAGGACGGCCGCCATCTCCTCGAGGCGAGTCAGATTCACCAGACCATTCCCGCGCTCCTGGCCATGCTGGAGCGGGAGCGCGCCGCGCTGACGGACCTGACGACCCACACGGCCACGCTCGAGGACGTCTTCGTCCACCTGACCGGAAGGCACCTCCGCGATGGCTGACGGCTGGCGCGACCGCGCGATCGTCCAGCTGACGCTGGCGCGCTACCGGGAATTCTACCGGGAGCCGGAGGCGCTGTTCTGGACCTTCATTTTCCCGATCCTGATGGCGGCCGGACTGGCCCTGGCCTTCCGGAGCAAGCCGCCGGAGGTCCTCAAGGTCGGCGTGGTGACGGGCACGGGCGCGGCCGAGATGGTGACGGCCCTGAAGGCGTCCGCCCAGCTGGACGTCCGCGCCATCGACGACACGGCCGCGGAACGCGAACTCCGGACCGGCAAAGTGGCCCTCCTGGTGGTACCTAACGCTGGCGGCCCCGTCGAGTTCCGGTTCGACGACACCCGGCCCGAGGGAGCCTCGGCCCGCCGGATGGTGGACGACGCGCTCCAGCGCGCCGCCGGCCGACAGGACCCGGTACCAGTGCGGGAGTCGCTGGTTCGGGAGCGGGGCTCCCGCTACATCGATTTCCTGATCCCCGGCCTGCTCGGGATGAACCTGATGGCCAGCAGCATGTGGGGCATCGGCTTCTCGGTGGTCGACCAGCGGCGCAAGAAGCTCCTCAAGCGGTTCGTGGCCACGCCGATGTCCCGGACCGAGTACCTCGCGTCGTTCGTGCTCGCTCGGCTCACCCTGCTGATCCTCGAGGTGACCACGCTGGTGGGCGTCGGGGTCGGGCTCTTCGGGGTGCCCCTCCGGGGGTCGGTCGCGGCCGTTGCCCTGGTGTCGCTGCTCGGCGCCATGTCGTTCGGCGGACTCGGCCTCCTGATCGCGGCCCGCCCCAAGACGATCGAAGCGGCGTCGGGCATGATGAACCTGGCCATGCTGCCAATGTGGGTGTTTTCCGGGGTGTTCTTCTCGGTCGGCAACTTTCCGGACGCGATGCAGCCCTTCATCAGGGCCCTGCCGCTCACCGCCGTCAATGACGCCCTGCGGGCCACGATGCTGGAGGGAGCCACGCTTCCGCAGCTCGCGCCCGAGTTCCTGGTCCTGACCGTCTGGCTGGTCGTGTCGTTTACCGTGGCGCTCAAGATCTTCCGCTGGAAATAGCTGCCGCGTCAGCGTTGGCTGACGCGGCCCGCGCCGATCGGGCCCTTACCCCGCCTCTCACCACCCCTTCACGAACCGCCCGCTATGGTGCCTCCAGCAAGGAGGTTTCATGACGCGCGCACGCTGGTGGTTCTCGACTCTTCTGGCCGTGGCTGGATGTCAGGCGCCGGGCATGCCCATTCCGGTTCGGGGCTCGATCGACCCCCTGATCGGCGATTGGGCCGGGGAGTACGTCAGCCCGGAAACAGGTCGGAGCGGTTCGATCGTGTTCTCCCTGGCCGCCGGGCGCGACACCGCCTCCGGCGACGTCCTGATGATTCCGACCAATCCGGATTTCCCGCCGACCGTCGCCCGATCGGACGATCCCCAGCAGCGGGCGCCGCGGGTGCTCAAGATCAGCTTCGTCCGCTGCGAAGGAAACGAAGTCACCGGTTGGCTCGATCCCTATCCCGATCCCGACACCGGTGAAAAGACCTCGACGACCTTCGACGGCGTGATCAAGGGCGACAAGCTCGAGGGGCAGTTCGTCTCGTACCTGGAGCTGTCGGGCAAGCGGCGGACCGGAACCTGGGTCGTCCACCGGAAGAAGACGGCCGACTGAACCGGGGTTCGCCGGTCAGCTCCGCCGGACCGACACCCCGCCGTTGGTGGTCGTCACCCGAATCCTCGGACCACCGTCGCCCAACGTGGTGGTGATGCGGCGGCTCAGTCGACCGCGGACCTGAACCGGAAAGTCGAAATCGAGACCGCCGTTGACGGTGCCGGTTTCGAGAACCGCGGAGTACCGATCGGGAATCGCCAGTTCGACCCCGCCGTTGATCGTCTGGACGTCGAGCCCGGCGCCGTCCCAACGGCGGCCCTCCAACCCGACGTCCACGCCGCCATTGGTGGTCTGGGCCCGGACGTCGCCACCAAGCCCGTTGAGCGACAGGCCGCCGTTGACGGTGGCCAGGTCGATCTCGCCCCGCACGTCGGCCACCTCGAGGCCTCCGTTCTCGGCCCGCAGGTGCAGGTCCGAGTTCCGGGGAACGCGCAACTCGAAGCTGACCCACCACGACTCCCGATTCGACGTCCGGGGGCCTTCCACGCTGATCTCGGTTCCGTCGATCTTGAGTTGGACCGCGCGCCCGAGTTCCTCGGCGCGGGAGGCGGAGCGAGCCCGGGCACTGACCTTGGCCCGGAGCTGGATTTCAGCCCGATCCCAGCCGATGACCGAGACGCCGCCGTTCGGGTGGGCGTCGACCCGGATGACGCCGCCCGGGCGGATGGTTCGCTCCTCGACGGTGCAGTAGCGTTCGCCCCACCCGTCGTCGCGGTCTTCCCGGCAACTCATCGAGCGACCCTGGGCGGCGGCGTGGCCGGCAAAGACGGCACTCAGGCCGAGCGCGACCAACATGCGGCTGGACATCGGCATCTCCTCTGGTGGTCTTGGAACGGGCCAACGGAGGGTTAGACGAGGGAGTGCCGGAAAGAGTTGCACCGCCTAGAGGCGGAAGTTGTAGCTCAGCTTGGTAAAGAAGCCGTCGCTTCGGCGGGCCAGCCGGTCGAAGGCAAAGGGGCGGTCCTCACTCAGCACCGATCCGTAACCGGCAAAGAAA
>JAEUJH010000935.1 GCA_016794825.1 Gemmatimonadota bacterium | reverse complement strand
CGGCGTCAGCAGCATGGTGGCGGGCCCGGTGGCGCCGGCCGGATCGGCCACCGCGCCGCCGAGAAGCTTGGCCACGCCGAAATCGAGGAGTTTGACCTCGCCGCCCTGGGTGACCAGGACAGTCGAGGGTTTGAGGTCGCGGTGAATGATCAGGTTCTCGTGGGCGTACTGGACCGCGGCGCAGACCTTGAGGAACAGCTCGAGCCGGTCGGCCAGCCGGAGGGCCCGCTGGCTGGCGTAGGCCACCAGCGGCGCGCCCTCGACCAGTTCCATGGCAAAGTATGGCCGCCCGTCCGCGGCGACGCCGCCGTCGAGCAGCCGGGCGATGTTCGGATGCGCCAGCCGCGCCAGGATCCGGCGCTCCTCGAGGAACCGGCGTTCGAGCGCCGGGTCGGCCGCCACGGGCGCGCGCACGACCTTGAGCGCCACCGGCATCTGGAACTGCCCGTCGGCCCGCTCGGCGTGGTACACGGCCCCCATCCCGCCCTGCCCGATGGCACGGACGATCCGGTACGGTCCCACCGCCGCCCCCTCGGCCAGCAGGCGGTCTCCGCCGGGAAGGATGGCCTGCGCCAGCGATCGAACCCCGGCCTCGAGCACCGGCGAGTCGCGCTCGAGGACCTCGACCAGGGCGCGGTACAACTCGGGATCGCGCTCTCGCTGCTCGGCCAGGAAGCGGGCCCGCTCCGCCGGCTCGAGTTCGAGGGCGCGATCGAGGGCCGGCTCCAGCCGGGCCCAGAGGTCGCGCGATTCGAGGAAGTGACTCACGGGGGCATCAAGGAGGCGAGGATCGGTTCCGGAACCGGACATCAGGGCGCCGGATTTCCGGCCAGCACCGCGGCGAGCCAGCCCTTCGCCTTGAGCCAGTCGCGCCGGACGGTCCGGTCGGTGACGCCGAGCGCGGCGGCGGTCTCGGGCTCGGTCATCCCGCAGAAGAACCGGCACTCGACCACCTGCACCAGCCGGGGCGACAGCGCCGCCAAGCGACCCAGCGCGTCGTCGAGCGCCACCAGCGCCTCGACCGATTCATCGGCCGAGAGCTGGAGCTTGTCGAGATCGACGGCCACCCGTTCCCCGCCCCGCCTGGCGGCCAGGCGGCCCCGGGCGTAGTCGATCAGGATCCGGCGCATGGCGGTGGCCGCCAGGGCCAGGAACCGCGACCGGTCTTCCCACGGCACCCGGGTGGCGTCGACCAGCCGGAGATAGGTCTCGTGGACCAGCGCGGTGGTGTCGAGGGTGTGGCCGGTGCGTTCGTCGCGGAGGACCCGGTGGGCAATCCGCCGCAGCTCGTCGTAGACGACCGGGAAGACGGCCTCGGCGCCGGCGGGGCCGGTCCGGAGGGCCAAGACGAGATCGGTGAGATCGGGCGCTGTCGTCGGGCCCGGTTCGGGTTCCCGTCGGTCAGACTGCGTGGCGTCGGTCACGCCGGAAAAGCTAGCGCCGGACCGACCATCAGGCATCGGACCCCGTTTGCTTGCCGGATGGCGCCCGGGCCGGTAAACTGACGGGTCAAGACGGCTCCGGCCGCCCGCATCTGCCAATCCACGCTGGTCCTTGTCCGCACCACCAGAACCGTTGGAGCCCGAAGCATGAAGCGTTCCATCACCCTGAAGGTCAACGGGACCGATCATCGGGTCGACGTCGAGCCGCGCGCGCTGCTGGCGCACGTGCTGCGCGACGACCTCAACC
>JAEUJH010000904.1 GCA_016794825.1 Gemmatimonadota bacterium | reverse complement strand
GGAGGGCCTCGGCCAGGGTGATTGCCCGGGGTTGAGCGGCCAGGGGAGCGGCCAGGGCGCAGACGGTGGCGAGGGCCCAGGGGGCGGCGCGTTTGAGTGCCATGGACAAAAGTACCGCCGGCCGGATCGAGGGTTAAGGGTGCGTCGGTCGGCCTATGGGATGCTCACCTGTTCGAAAAGGATGCACCGCTACTGCGTGAGGCGCGGGTCAGGCGGAGCCGGGGGGGGGGCAAGAATCCGTGGGCAGCGGCCTGGGCCAGCAGCTCGACCCGGTTGTGGGCGCCGAGCCGGGTCATCGCGATTCGGAGGTGATGGACGGCGGTGTGATAGCTGATCCCGAGGCGGCGGGCGGCCTCCTTGGTCGAGAGGCCGGACGCCAGGCAAGCGATGAGGTCGACCTCTCGCGGCGAGAGGCTCGGGCCGCCGGGAAGGCGGGAGAGGATGGGTGCGTGGTGCAGGGTCGGGGCCTAGGGTGCCGGATCGGTCGAATATTGGCCTCAGCAGCGGGGAGAACAAGCTAGGAAAAAACCTTGGTTGGCCTGGTGCGGGCGGTGTCAAGGGGTCAAAGGGCCCTTGGGTATCGCAAGAATTTGCGAGTGGCGCCAACGGCGGCCGTTGACGACCTTGCGACCGATCGTTTCCAATTCGGCGTGCACCTCCGGCGCTGCGTTCTCCTTGGCACGAAACCCGAGGCGCGATGTGCGAAAAATTGTGGTGGAACCGCGCCGGAATTGGCTGCTGCTTGGCCTCCTCGTTGCCTGGCCGTTTGCGTCGGGCTTGGCGCAGGCAACTAGGGTCAGAACATCATGCGACTCGTGTCGGATCGAGGTCTACGACACCTATCGTGGCGGGTTTCCAGCCTCGACTCTTGGACCTTGGCCAACTGCGATTGCGACGGACTCGCGGGGCCGCTTGATCGTAGCTTCTCCCAGCGGCGTTATCTCCGTTGATCGATCCCGCAAGGAGGTGCGGCAACTACCGGCGGGTGAATCGGGGGCTCGGCAGGGGGTGAGCGACGCGGCCCACGTTGCGATCATGGATGGCGACTCGGTCGCCGTCTACGACCAGGCGCAACGGAAGCTCACCATCTTCGACCCACAGCTGCGGTTCGTCCGGTCGGCCCCAATGCCAGCCAGTGTCTTTGGCGTCGTTTGGCTTTCCTCCCGCAAGGCGTTTCTGGTCAATGCCTTCGTGCCCGATCGTTCACGAATTGGAATCCCGTTTCACCTATTCGACCGGGTCGGAAACCAGCTTGGGAGCATGGGGTCCGAAAGGCCCATCAGCGGAGCCAGTCTGCCAGCGTTGGCGATGAAGGTCGTCGAGCTTCCGGATCGGACGTTCATCTCCGTCCCGCTGGTTGGTGACGTGGTGCTTGAGCGTTGGACCATCGCAGGCCAGCTCGTCGAACGCTTCGCTCGACCGACAAACTTCCCGATGGCCGAGTTCAATCCGACCGGGATGCTGACCACGAATCCGTTTCCAATCCAGACGGCTGGTGCTTGGACTGATCCCGACGGCATGCTCTGGGTCTTGCTCTGGGTTCCGGATGGCCGCTGGCGGGATGGAATCCGTCAGACAACTAGCGAAGACGGTGAGGACCACTTCGAGCTGATCGACTACGTCAAGACGTTCGACTCAGTTCTCGAGGTTACTGATCTTCGGCTGCGGCGGCTAGTCGCGTCGGCGCGATTCGACGACGCCTTGGTGGCCGCTGCAAGGGGCGGTGCGCTGTATAGCGTAAGGCGCGACGAGGCTGGCCGATTCGCGCTCGTCCAGCAGGGTGCCCGCCTCGTGAATGCTCGGAGGTAGGTGTTGTTGGCGTTGAGTCCCATTCCGCAAACAGGAGGTCCGAATGCGTTCCTTCAAGTCCCCATGGCCCCTCATCGCGTCGCTCGCCCTGACCGCCCCCTCAGTGCCAGCCGGATCGTTGGTGTCGCCCTACCCAGAGGTTCTTAGGGCGTCTTGCGGCAACTGCGCATCCTGCACCTTGCCTGGCATCCCCGTCGCCCACAGATTCGATCCTGGGGGCTACTATAACGGCTTCGCGTACCATGGGTGCTGGATTGGCCCGTGCAACGAGTTCGGCTACCCGTGCGTGGGCGGGTCGGCTGCCAGGCCGGAGGATCGTCCGCGCGAGATGGCTCTATTCGACGCAGTTCGGGGCGCTGTCCGGCGCCTCGAGTCAGGCGATTGGCGGCCGTTGGCGGCTCTGATTGACTCGACCGGAGGTCGTGTCCAGCTCAACGCGGTTCGGAGCGCGGTCCAGGTGACAGGATGCAACAAGGACGTCGTCGCGATGCACCTACCGATCTCGGAATGGGCAGTAGAGTCCATTCGCAACGCGGCGGAGACGGACTGACCGCTCGAATCCGCGCGGGGACCCTCCCGGAGCGGATTGGCGCACTCATCGCGGCGGTTCTCACGGTGGCCCTGGTGCCGCCGATACCGCCTCCGCCACGGGCGGCGAGTCTGGTAGAGGGTCGTGTCGTCTCGGATTCGGGTCAAGCTCTTGCCGGCGCGGAGGTGGCCGTTCTTGACGGTGGCCGGAGCAGCACCACCGACTCCGGCGGCCGGTTCTCGATCGGCGGCCTTCGGGCCGGAACCCGCCGCGGAGTGGTTCGCTACATTGGGTACACTCCGTTCTTCTTTCAGTTTTCTGTCGGCGAGAACGACACGCTTGAGCTTGAGTTCGTGTTGCGACGACTGCCGGTTCGACTTCCCGATCTGACCTCCCGAGGCCGTGCGCCCATGAAAGGCGACGAGGCTCTTCGGGTCCGGACTCGCGCGGGTGGCGGGCAGTTCCTGGACGAAGCGTCCCTTCGGGCGCGCCCGGCAGCTCGCCTTACCGACCTGCTCCGAGAACTCCGAGGGCTCCGGATCGGATTCGACGGTACTCCGTTGTCGACTCGCGGGGCGCTCCTATCGGGCCCGTGTGAGGTCGCGCTGTTCGTCGACGGCAAGCGCCTTCCCGCGGATGGATTCTTGCGTGACGTGGACCCCCTTCGAACCGACGAGGTGCGTCTGGTCGAGTTCTATGCCGGTCCCTCGGAGCTTCCTCAGGAGTTCGGCGGCACCGGGTCGGTTTGCGGCGCGCTGGTGATCTGGCTGCGATAGCCAGGCGCTGAGCGCCCGGCGGAGGAATGCGGCTCATGTTCGAGGCTAGGCATTCAGTAGTGGTGCTTCCCTTCACTCGTCCTCCTCGACAGGAACCGCTCAGGGGGCTGCTCCGCATCCTCCGTGTCCGGCTGGTGGTGGTTCTGGCCCTTATTGCTGGTCTGAAGCCAGCGGTCGGTTGTTCGGACCTTGCAAGCTCAGACGTTACAGTCCGTGGTGGCTGGGAGTGTGGTTGGGCCCGATGGGCGCGCAATCGTCGGCGCGGAGGCGGGGATCGTTGATGTGAGCGTACTCGGCCGGGCCGACGGCCTGGGCCGCTTCAAGTTCGTCTCGGATCGCTCCGGCCGAGTCAGCATCTTCGCTCGGGCCGTCGGATACAGGCCCGTTGTGAGGCAGGTCGACCTGGTATTGGGCGACACGATCGAGGTGCACCTTTCGCTGACTCCGGTTGCAGTCGTCCTCCCCGAGTTGTCGACGGAAGCCCTCTGGGGAAAGCCGGCGCGGCTTGCGCACACCTCGAAGTTCGATGACTTCTATCGGCGTCGGCGTATGGGGTTCGGGACCTTCTTCGACCGCGACGACATCGAGCGGTCGACTGCCTTGCGGTCTTTCGAACTGCTCCGGGGTGTGTCCGGCGTGCAGGTTGCTTGGAACCCGCCCGGGGTTCCGGGCACCACCGTCCGGTGCGCGCGATGTACCGAGTTTCCCCCTCGGATCGGCGTATGGCTGGACGGGAACAAGCTACCCTTCCGGCCACCGAACCCACCCCCTGACGCGAGCGGCGCCATGACCCCGGAAGAGGGCGCCAGATCGACCAACATCGACAAGATGCTGACGTGGAAGCAACAGACCTGGAGTATGTGGCTTGAGTTGTTCGATTTCGTCCGGCCCAGCGAGATCGAGGCGATGGAAGTGTACCGCGGGGTCGGCCAGATCCCGGCGGAGTTCCGTGACGATAGCTGCGCCGCGGTTGTCATTTGGACTCGCCAAGGCGGCCGC
>JAEUJH010000881.1 GCA_016794825.1 Gemmatimonadota bacterium | reverse complement strand
GTCGACAACGGGATCTGGGCGATCTACTTCAACACGATCCTCCTCGCCAAGCTCGACGAGCGGGACTACATCATTCGAGGCTGATCCCAGTGTTACCCATGTTCCCGGACAACTCTGTTACCTATGTCCCCGGTTGCTCAGCCATACAAAGGGATGCACGTCAGCGTGGCGGCGGCGCCCTTCCCGATTCTGAGACTCGCCAGCGAACCGACAAAGGCGTCAAGCAGCCCTGGTTCAGTCCGAAGGTATAGCGTGGCCTCGGCCGCCACTAGTCGCTCCTTGAAGTCCAAGTGCCCAGACTGCTGGAAGGTCGAGATATAGAGCCCAGTTGGCTTGTAGTAGTGAAATCGCGCCTCGAATGCGCCCTCGGCGTACTCGGGGCCCCTTTCACCGGCCTTAAGGTCGTAGATGCCCCCGTGCACTTGTCGGCCGAAAATGGTCAGGGCGGCGGCCTGGCGCTCGAACCAATCGAGGTCAACGTAAGCTGCGTTGACAAACCTCGACGCGCCGTCGGAAACCTCGAGCGCGAGCTCAACAACGTCGTCGTCAGACCATCCAGGCGTGATCGAGATATAGCGATCCATGGTACCTAGGATAATGCCCTGAGCCTCGGGGAACACGCGGGGGCCTCGAGGCCGCGGCATCCACGTAGTGGTCGGTCTCGCCAAGTCGCAGAAGTCGGTCCGCGCCGCGGCGTACGAACGAGCCTCGGGATGGCGCCTAACGGACTAGTGTTCAGCGGCGGGCGCCGCACGGAACTGAGCGGCCGCGCCAACCCCCGAGTCAACATCGGGGCGCGGCCGCGACTTCGCAAACGGAGCTACGGGCGCCCGCCCGCTGCAACACCTTGTTGGGCCGGGAGCGGCGAGCGGGCCTCGGCACCCGGCACCTACTGGCGTTGGGTCCAAGCGACATTAGTGACGCGCCATTGCTCCGTCGAAGGGTCCTGGGTCCAGAGCATAAGGAACGAGCCGCGCACCGCGGGCTCCCCGGCGCCTTGCCCAGCTACGTCAAAGTGGCCCTCAAGTACGACCGTGCCGGCTCGATAGGTTACCTGGCCTGGTGTCAGCGTGCCGCCGTTCTGGAGAAAGGTGGCGTAGAATCGATCCAGTCCGGCTGACGGGCCGACCGACTGGCCGCTCGGGGTCAGGACCCGCGCGTCCACAGAGTGGAGCGCGACGAGAGCCTGAAGGTCACGCTCGGCAAATGCCGCGACCAATGCCCGAGTCGGAACGGCCGGCGTACGCGCTACGACGATTCCAGGCATGACCCGTTGGGCGGCAAGAGGTGTGGCCAGCACGAGGAGTGCGGCTACCACAACGAGTCGAGTGCGAGCCATGGAGTACTCTCCTCCGCATTCGTGAGTCCGGTGTTAGCCTGGCTGACCGAGTTCCTGACGACGGCTTGCGGCCCAACGAGTTCGTTTTCTGCTGCGGGCGCCACACCGCGATGCGAGCGGCCGCGCCAGCCTCGGTTCAACATCGGGGCGCGGCCGCGGGTTGTCAAACGGAGG
>JAEUJH010000616.1 GCA_016794825.1 Gemmatimonadota bacterium | reverse complement strand
CGCGTCAGCCGCGGCTTCGAACGCGTCCGCCGGGGCTTCGACCGCGGCGGCCGCGGCCGCTTCGAGCGACGGGTCGGTCGCCGCGATCGGCTTCGCTCCGTCTGACGCTTCCGCGCCCTCGAACGCCACGGCGGCGTCGCTCGCCCCGCTGACCGCGGCCTCGAGCGGCGCCTGGTCGGTGGCGGCCACTGGCTCGATTGGCGCGCTCTCGGTCGAGCCGACCGACACTCCAGCGTCCGTCGTCGGCCCGGCCTCATCGAGGTCGAGATCGGCCGCGCCTCGAGCCGCCGAGGGGCGGAGGTCGTCGGCGTCCGCCGGCATCTGGAACTCCGACCCGCCGACCGACGACAACTCGACCGGATCGTACATCACGACCTCGAGTTCCTCGGAGGCCAGATCGACGATCGACGCACGCGGGGCCTCGGAGGCCTGGTTGGCGTCGGCGACCGACCGCGGGACTACGACCGACTCGTCCGCCACACTGGACCGGGAGATCATCACCGGTTCCGCCTCGGGAGCCGAACGGGGAACCGTCACCGATTCGGCCGCCTCAGGCGCTGCCTCCTGGACCGCAGGAGCACTCGGAGCGCCTGCCGCGCCTGCCGCGCTGGGCGTCACGACGGCCTCAGGCGCTTCGACGGACACAGGCGTCGCGTCGACGGAAGCGTTGGTCGCCACCGGAGCCAAGGGCGGCAACGCGACGGTCTCGAGCGGCGCGGCGGGCTCGACGACGACCGCGGCGATCGGCGCGGGCGGCTCGACCGGCGGTGGCGGGACGGCCGGCTCCAACCGGACGGGCGCCGCGACCTCGGCCAGGCCGAGTTCGATCCGGGCCGGTTCCGCCGGCAAGGTCACCTGCCCCGGCGACGGCATGGCGGTGGCAATCAGGAGTCGATCGAGCTGAGACCGCGCCTCGTCGTTGTTGCGGTCGAACTCGAGGAGCCGCTCGAGACGGGCAATCGCCTCGGGATAGCGGCCAGCGCGCTCGGCAATGTCCGCGAGCCCCTTGAGCGCGATCACGTTTTCGGGATCGAGATCCGCGACCCGGAGGAACGACTGCTGGGCGGCGGCGTCGGCGCGAGTATCGAGGAAGCACCGCCCCCGCACGATGTGAGCGGGGACGTAGTTCGGGTGTTGGGCGAGGCCCTGGTTCAGCAGTTCGAGCGCATCGGCGTGCATGCCTTCCTTGCGGTAGGCCTCCGCCAACGGGGCAAACGTGAGCCCGAGCGGGTTTTCTTGCCACCGGCGCTGCAATTTCTCGATTTCGCGGGATGGCGCCATGGGCTCCGACTCTAACCGCTAAGTTGTTGTGGCAATTAGCGTAACATTACCAGCCGAGGACCGGACCTGTCAATCGGCCTTCTGGTCCTATCGCTTGAGCAAGGCTCGTTCCGGAGTTACCTTCTTCCGCTTCCTTACCGCTGGTCTTGCCGGAGCGTATCTCGCAATGATGCAAGTATTTCGGAATGCAGCCAAGCCGGTCATCATGGTGGTGACCGTGTCGTTCTTCATCTGGCTGGTCTGGGACCTCAGTGGCCTCGGATCGGGCACGGGGAGCATTTTCGCCAGCCAGTCGATCGGCAAGGTCAACGGCGAGTCCGTCGACATCCGGATGTTCGACCAGCGGGTCCAGAACGTCACCCAGGAGCAGCAGCAGCGCGGGGCGGCCATGGGACTCGACCAGGTCCAGGAAATCCGCGACCGCGTCTGGGACGAGACGGTCCGGGCCATCCTGCTCCGCGACGAGTACGCCAAGCGGAACCTGACCGTCTCCGACGACGAAGTGGCCGAGGCGATCCGCAACATCCCCCTGCCCGAAATCCAGCAGGTGGCCACCTTCCAGACCAACGGCCAGTTCGACCTCGAGAAGTACCAGCGCTGGCTGGCCTCCGCCGAAGGGCAGCAGTTCGTCCCGGGGCTCGAGGCGCAGTACCGCGACCAGCTCCTCCAGGCCAAGCTGTTCCGGTCCGTCGTCGCCGACGTGTTCGTGTCGGACGCGGGGCTCTGGGAGCGCTATCGCGACGAGCGCGAGCAGGTCAAGGTCGGGATGGTCCGGATCGATCCGCAGGTCAACGTCAACGATCAGTCCGGCGCGCCGACCGCCTCCGAGGTCGAGACGTACTACAACCAGCACAAGGACGAGTTCAAGCGGACCCGGAGCGCGTTCCTGAGCTTCGTGTACGTCTCGCGCGTCACCAACGCCGCCGACTCGGCCGCCGCTCTGGCCCGAGCCCAGGCGGTCCGGGCGGAGATCGTCGGCGGGGCGCCGTTCGACGAAGTGGCCCGGCGGGAAAGCTCCGACAGCTCCAGCGCCGCCAACGGGGGCGACCTCGGCGAACTCAAGAAGGACGGCGTGGTGGCCCAGTTCGGCGACGCCGCCATGAAGCTCCCGCTCAACACCGTGTCCGAGCCGGTGCTGTCGCCGTTCGGGTATCACATCATCAAGGTCGAGAGCCGCACCGCCGACGCCTTCAAGTCGCGCCACGTGCTGATCCCGATCGAGGTCGTCGGCGACCATCGCGATCGGCTCGACGCGGTGGCCGATTCGCTCGAAACCCTCGCGGCCGAACAGCTCGACGCGATTGCGCTCGACACCGCCGCCCGGGCGCTCAACCTCCCGATCCGGCAGGTCGGCCCGGTCAGCGAGGGCAGCCGGGTGTTCGTGCCCGAGGCCGGTCAGGTGCCGGACGCGGGCGTCTGGGCGTTCCAGGCCAAGGCCGGCGAGCACAGCCCGGTCATCGAGGCCCCGACCGGGTTCTTCGTGTTCCGGCTCGACAGCCTGACCAAGGAAGGCATCCCGGCGCTGGCGTCGGTCAAGTCCGAGGTCGAGGCCAAGGTCCGCCTCCAGAAGAAGCGGCAGGAGGCCGAGCGCTTGGCCGAGTCGCTCGCCAAGCAGGTGGCTGGTGGAACGGCCCTGGCCGACGCCGCCAAGACCATGGGCTTCGAGTACCGGGAACTCGGCCCGTTTGCCCGGCTGACCGCGCCCCTCGGGTCGCCGACCCTGATCGGCGCCGCGTTCGGGCTCGGCAAGGGTCAGATCAGCCGGCCGCTGTCCACGGAGGACGGCAACAGCGATCCGGCCATCTACCTGTTCCAGGGCATCGACCGGGTCTCCGCCGACTCGGCCGACTTCGTCAAGAACCTGGCCTCGATCCGGCAGCAGGCCCTCCAGGCCGCCAAGCGGAGCCGGGTGCAGGCGTACCTGACGGCGCTCCGCGAGTCGGCCAAGGTCGTCGACCGGCGGGGCGAGGTGTACCGGACCGCCGCCCAGAACGCGGCCGCGTCGACCAGCCTGCAGCAATAGGCTGGCCCGGGTACCAAACGACGAGCGGGGCGGCCTATCCGGGCCGCCCCGCTTGCTTTTCCCACCCTGGAACCTCGGGTCGATTACTGCGACAGCCGCTTGGGCTCGCTCGAGGTCGGCGGAGTGGCCGGGGCGTCGAGCTGGCGGGACACCGCGGTGCGGTCGTCCGCGCCGCTGTTGACCGCTTCGCCGGCGTCGGAGAGGCTCTTCTTGAACTCCCGGATCCCCTTGCCGAGCGACTGACCGATCTCCGGCAACCGCTTGGCCCCGAACACCAGCAGGACCACGATCCCCAACACCATGATCTCGGTGAAACCCAGGTTCCCGAACATACCGACTCTCCTAGAAGAGCGACCTGGCAACCAGGTACGCAATCAGCACCCCGAGCACGCTGAGGAGCGAGATTTCCACCCCCACCGGCCCGACGGTCAAGTCTACCACCATCAGATCGAGTTTGGCAGGTCCGAATTCGCCCCGGGCGGCGGTGGTAAAGAAGCTCCGGGCGGGGCTTTCCGGGAGCACCCGGCTCAGGAACTCCTGGAGGAAGCCACCCAGCAGGAAGCCCGTGGCCAGGACGGCCAGGTAGAACCGGGGACGGCGGGGGCCGGCGCGCATGGCTATTTCCGCCGCTCGGTGACGAACGCCACGCTGGCCCGGAGCAGGTCCCGGTCGGGCCCGGCGGGCAGCCGGTCGAGTTCCCGGACCGCGTCCTCGGCCAGCCGATGAGCCCGGGCCTTGGCGTAGTCGAGACCGCCGGTGTCCCGGACGTGCGCCACGACCCGGGCCACCTGCTCGGCGGACGGCTCCGGGGTGGCCATCAGGGCGTCGACGTCGGCCCGCTGCGCGGCGGACAGCTTGGGCAGGGCATGAATCAGGGGCAAGGTGACTTTGTGCTCCCGGAGGTCGAGGCCACTCGGTTTGCCGGTGACGGCCTCGACTTCGGTGAAGTCGAGCAGGTCGTCGATGATCTGGAAGGCCATCCCGAGGGCGTTGCCGAACCGCGCCATGGCCTGGCGCACGTCCGGAGACGCCCGGAGGGCGCCGCACTCACACGCGCCCGAGATCAGCGACGCGGTCTTGGCCCGAATCAGGAGGTCGTAGTCCGCCTCGCTGAACGTCAGCGGATCGTGGGCCAGGAGCTGACGCATCTCGCCGATGGTCATTTCGTTGGTGACCCGGCTCAGGACCTCGAGCGGCTTGAGGTCGGCCAACTCGACCAGCTCGATCACGGCCCGCGAGTACAGGTAGTCGCCCATGATCACCGAGATCTGGTGACTGAACAGGGCGTTGATGGTGGGCATCCCCCGCCGCATCACCGAGTGGTCGACCGAGTCGTCGTGCACCAGGGTGGCGAGGTGGATCAGCTCCACCACCGCGGCCAGTCGCACCGCCCGCTCGTCGGGATGCCCGCAGGCCCGATTGACGAGGAACAGCAGCGTCGGGCGGAACATCTTGCCCTGCATCTGCATCAGGTGCGAGTTGACGTCCGCGATGAGCGGAAAATCGGCCGCGATGGCCCGCCGGATCTGGGCCCGGACCTCGTCGATCCGGGGCCCGAGCCCGACCTGGAGGTCGGCCAGGGAGACCGGGGCGGTTTCGGAAATCATGACGCGCCTGAAGTGAGTCGATGGACCCGGTCGCCGACGTCGAGGAACCGGATGTCCACCGCGAGGGCCCGTTCGTAGTATCGCAACGCCTCTTCGAACCGGCGCTGGGCCTCGAGCGACCGACCGAGCCAGTAGATCGAGCCGATCTTCTCCTCGTCGTCGCCCGGGAGGCTGTCGATGGCCCGGCGGAGTACGGCTTCGGCGATGGCGTAGCGGGACTTGTCGTAGAAGGAAACGCCGAGCTGCTCGGACGTCTTGAGCCGGCCCTCCGGCGCCCGGAGCGCCTTCTGGAACTGGGCGATCGCCTCGTCGAGAAGCCCCATTTCCTTGAAGGCGATTCCGAGGTCGTAGTGGGCCTGGAAGTCCTCGGCGTCGAGGTTCTCGTCGATGCCGCGCTTGAACTGTTCGAGGGCCTCGGTAAAGGCCGCGTCCTCGTCCTCGATCGGCGCCGCCTGGTCGACCTTCATCCGGGTGTCGCGAGTCTGGGGCTCGTCGAGAATCAGGCTGCCGAGGTCGATGAACGCCGACTGCGCCGGCGCGACCTCGGGCGGGGGCGGCGGAGCGGGAGCGGCCTTGGTAGCCTCCAGCATGGCCAGGGCCGAACGCGCCTGCGGATTCTCGGGGTCGTGATCGAGAACGCGGCGGTAGACCGTGACGGCGTGTTCGAGGCCCCCGCCCCGCAGCAACGCGTCGGCCAGCCCGAGGTACGATTCGAGCATGGCCTGCCGATCGGCCGCCCGGTAGGCGAGTTCGACCCGCTTCTGGTAGCGGAAGATCGCGTCCGGCTCGAGCTGAATCAGGTCGTCCGCGATCCGGATGGCCTCGGGCAGCCGGCCGGTGCCCTCGTACTGCCGGAGCGCCTCCTCGAGCGCGCCGATGCCCCCCGCCCGGTCGCCGACTTCGAACAGCACGCGGGCCCGGTCGCGGGCATAGGCGCCGACGTCGTCGATCGGGGCGTCGGGCGGAGGCGAAGGCTCGGTGGCGGTGGCCCCGCCCCCGTCGACCGGCAGGAACACCAGATCGGAGCCACCGCCCGCCGGAGCCGCCGGGGCCTCGTCCTCGAACTCGAGGACTTCCACTTCGTCGTCCGGGTCGCCGTCGACGGTCAGGAG
>JAEUJH010000839.1 GCA_016794825.1 Gemmatimonadota bacterium | reverse complement strand
GTAAGGCGGGACAGGAGCCGCCGGAGTTCGCCATCGGTGCTCTTCGGCTCCACCGGAGCCGGGCTTCCGGCCGGCTCGCCGAGCGCCGCCAGGCGCTCCTCGCCCTTGAGCTCGGTCAGGAGATTGGGCCCCCGGTCCGAGGTTCCGAGGACCAGGACTCGACGGCCCACCCGAACCAGCAGGAGCCCCTGCTTGGTGCCGAGGGGGAGCCGCTGAATCACGGCCATCGGAAGGCGCCCGGTGCCGACGCCGCGGCGCTCGAGCCGATGGAGCAGCTTGAGCGCCATCAGGAGCAGACCGACCGTCACCGCCGTCGCGCCGACCAGACCGAGCAATCCGTCGCCCATCACGCGCTCTCGCCGTCCGCCTCGACCAGGATCCGGGTGATCCGCACGGCAAAGTGCTCGCCGATCACCACCACTTCGCCTTCGGCCAGCTTCCGGTCGCTCACGAAGATGTCGATCGGTTCGCCGACCATCCGCTCGAGCTGGATGACCGACCCGGTACCGAGCGCCAGGACTTCCTGGACCGTCATGCTGGTCCGGCCGAACTCGATCGAGACCGGCAGCGACATGTCCATCAGGGTGTCGAGGGACGCGGCACTGCCGCCGGCCCCTCCGGTTGCGAGATCCTTCAACGGCGGCATGTCACGTCCTGGCTCTTTGGCGGTCACGAGATTCTCCCCCGGGCGGCGCGGGTTGGGGTGGCGGGCACCGGGGACACGGCGTCGGTAATGCGCAGTCCCAGCATCCGCCGGTACTGCCCCAACTGACCGAGAAACCGGCGCGCCCCGTTGACGTGGAGTTCGATCGGTCCGTCAGTCGGCTGGGTGGTCTGGATGATCTGTCCCACTCGGAGGCTGGCAACCTCCCGGGCGGACAGGCGGATCAACGGGAACCGGACGACGAGGTCGACCTGGGCTTCGCGGATCACCCCTTCGACCACGCCGCGCTGCGCCTGCGTGGCGGTATGCCGGGCGGGCGCCCGGCCGGCGGTCTTGTCGCCCAGGAACGACTCGAGGGCCAGGAGCGGAATGCACAGCGCCACCAGGGTGCTGAACTGTCCCGCGCGGACTTCGAGGTTGGCCACCAGCACGTTGTCCTCGTGGGACACGATCTGGAGCATGTCCGGCGTCGACTCGAAGCCGACGATTTCCGGGGTGAAGGGGATGTGATCCTGCCACGCTTCGCGGAACAGGACCAGCATCTTGTCGACGTAGCCGCGGGCCACCGACCGCTCGAGCGCCGTGAGACCCCGCTCCATGCGACTCACCTCGCCCGGCCCGCCGAACGAACGGTCGACGATGAAGAAGGCGAGGTCGGTGCTCAGATCGAGCGCGCCCAGCCCGCCTTCGACGCCACCCAGCGAGAAGGTGAACGCGGCGCAGGGGTTGGCGATCGAGAGGACATACTCGGAGAACGTGGCCTGCTCGACCGAGCAGGAGACGTCCATCGGCGTGCGGAGGCGCGAGGAGAGCATCGACTGCATCGCCAGGGCAAACCGGGCGAAGATCGACTCGAGCTGGACGCGGCGGTCTTTCGAGATCCGGGGCGGCCGGAGGAAGTTGTACGGAATGACCTCGACCGAGGTCTTCCGAGCCCGGCCCGGGGGCGCCGAGCCAGCCCCCTGAAGGAGCTGGTCGATGTCCTTCTGGGTCAGGGCATCGACCTCGCCCCGCCCGCCGCCGAATCCCGGACCCGTCATTGGCCGCGCCGACCGATCACTGAATCACGAACTGCGGGAGGAACACCCGCAGCTTCGCCTTGGAGCCGGCGATCGTGGAGATGGTGTCGGACAGGACGGTCTTGAGCGAATCCCGGATTCCGGGCTGGCTCAGGTTGTCCATGGTCAGGGTCTCGATCATCGCGATCACGACGTCGCGGATCTGGGCTTCGCGGGCCCGGAGGTGCTCCTCGAGCTTGGCGTCGGGAGTCTCGACGGCGACCGAGACCATCAGGAAGCGGCTGCCCTGCGACCCGGCGGGGTTCACGATCAGGTTGTCGATCTTGAACATGGGGCCCTTTTCGCCGCCCCCTTCGCCGTGCTCACCACCGCCGCCGTGCTCTTCCCCGCCCTCTCCCCCCTCGGCCTCGAGACCGGCCGCCTTGTGTTCGCGGGCCACCAGCGTCGGCGCGACCACCATCATCCCCACCGCGCCGCCGGCCGCGGTCATCAGCAGCACGATCAGCGGGAGGAGCAGCTTGTTGGGCCCCTTCTTGGCCTTCGCTTCGCCTTCGGCCGCTTCGGCCGGGGCACCCTCGGCAACTTTTTCTTCGGACATGGCCACCTGGACGGTTCGAATGGGTCGAGCTTCCGGGGTGCGCAAAGGCAACCCACATACCACCGCCAGCCGGCCTGATGTCGGCGGGGCGTCCAATCCGAACTCGTTGCGTGGTATGGGGTTCCGGCGACGGCGTCCGCGGCGGGTCCGACCGGCCCCCCGGCCGAATCGCCGGGTGGGGAATTCTCTGCCGGCGGGGCGACGGCCAATCTTGCCGTGCGGGTGGAGGGGATCGCGCCGCGGGGAGCAGCCATGGTGGCCGCCTCCCCGGGCGCGGGAGAGCAACTAACGCTTGAGGTTCACGAGTTCGGTCAGCATCTCGTCGGACGTGGTGATGACGCGGGCGGAGGCCTGGAAGCCGCGCTGCGCGGTGATCATCTCGGTGAACTGCTCCGAGAGGTCGACGTTGGACGATTCGAGGGCCGACGCCGTGATCGTGGACGTGATACTGGTCCCGGCAAAGCCGAGGACCGGAACGCCGGAGTTGGCCGAGGGCTCGTACATGTTGTCACCCCGCCGGAGCAAGGCCGTCGGGTTGTTGAAGCTGGCCAGCGAGAGCTGCGCCACCGGTCGGCTGACGCCGTTGGTGTAGAACCCGGTGATGACCCCGGTCGAGTCGATCGAGATATCCTGCAAGTCGCCGCTGGTGTACCCGTCCTGGGCCGTGAAGACGGCGTTGGACGGATTGGCGAACTGCGACAGGCCGTTGATGTCGTTGATGCTCCCCGGATCGAGCACCACGTCGAAGGGGGTTCCGCCCGAGGTCGGGGTGACGCGAATCCGGACCGGTTCGCTGCTCAACGAGACCACGCCGTTGCTGAAGTCGACCATCTGACCCTGGGCGTTGAACGTCACCAGGCCCTGATCGGCGTCGAGCGCGCCGGTGGCGGGCGTGGCGGCGTTGTCGATGCCTTCGACCGTGCCGGTGGCCGAGGTGATCGAGAAGGTCCAGGTGTTGTCGGGCGCGGCCGGCGTCCCGGTAAAGACCTGCTTGAAGGTCATCACCAGGTTGTGAGCCTGACCGGCGGTATCGTAGACCGTGATCGACATCTGGTGCGGCTCGGAAATCGTCGCCGGCGTGGTCTGGAGGATCCGCTGGTTCAGGTTGAGGTTGCCGGCCAGGCTCAGGTTCTGGGTGGCCCGCGCCGGCGACTTGAGGTTGAGCGTCAGGTCGATGTCGGTCACCGCCGACGACGACGAGAAGTTGCCGAGCGGGTCGGCGTTGATGCCCTGGGTAATGAACCCGTTGCTGGGCGACACCAGTCGACCGTTGGCGTCGAACTGGAAGTTGCCGGCCCGGGTGTAGAGCGTCTTGCCGTTGCCCTTCACCACGAAGAAGGCATCACCGCTGATCGCCACGTCGGTCTTGACCCCGGTGCCCTGGATGGTGCCCTGGGTGAACTTGGTGTCGATGCTGGCGATGTTCATCCCGTTGCCGATCTGGGTCGGGTTCCGACCGCCCGAGTTGGCCGGCGGACGAGTGGCGCCCTGGAGCAGCTGGTTGAACGATTCGGCGAACGTCACCCGGGACGATTTGAAGGCCACGGTATTCACGTTCGCGATGTTGTTGCCGATCACGTCCATCCGAACCTGGTGGTTGCGGAGGCCGGATACGCCGGCGAAGAGTGCGCGCATCATGGGTCGAGTGCTCCTGCGTCAGGGGGTGATTTGGGACAGTTTGTCGATCGAAACCCGCATGGCGCCGATCCGAAGCACGACCTGTCCGCCTTCGAAGAGCACCCCGTCGACTACGCCGTCGGTGTAGGTCTTGGTGGCGACCGCGTCCCCGGAGGG
>JAEUJH010000833.1 GCA_016794825.1 Gemmatimonadota bacterium | reverse complement strand
AGTTCGCGGCGGTACATCGGGCGGGCCGGGAGCGGCCGGAAGGTCCAGGTCAGCGGCTCGCCCGGCGTCGCGCCCAGCAGCAGAAATCCCTTGGGCTCCCCGATCTCAGCCAGGGACGTCCGCTCGATCGATCCCGGATAGAGAACCGGGGTTTCGAGGCGGCGGCCGCCGAGTTCCCGGGAAATCACCTGGTGACGATGGATGTGCCCGGAGAGCAGGCCCGCGAACGCCGCGGGCACCTCGCGCGGCCGGATCACGTCGGGCGCCGAGCGGAAGGTGTAGTCGGCGGGGCCCACCGTCGCTCCCTCGACGCAATGATGGACGCAGAGGAGATGGACGTCGCCAAGCCCTTCGTGCCATCCGGTCGCCTCGAGCAGCGATCGGAATCGGGTCCGGACGTCGCGCCGTTCGTACGGGAACCCCGCCAGAGCCACCCGGACGCCCCGAACCGTCACCACCACCGTCCGCAGTTGTCCGAAGACGTGGATGTTCGGATGGGCGGCAAAGCGGAGGTGGGGCAACGATGATCGCTCGTGATTGCCGGGAACGATCACCACCGGAATGCCCCGATCGGCAATCCGTGTCAACGGCTCGAACGCCTGGTAGGCCAGGCTCGACACCACGCCCGGGCGGTCGAACACGTCGCCGCCATGGACCACGAGGTCGACCTCGTCGTTGAAAGCCGGGGCCAGGGCGGTGGCATAGTTGGCCAGGAAATCGTGGCCCCGGCGTCGCCGCTCGATCCGGGGCCGGACCGGGAGGTCGTAGCCGAGGTGGGAGTCGGCCAGGAAGAGAATTCGAACGGCGGGGCCCATGGGCGGTAGGGTATCAGGGTGGGTGGCCGGCGACAACCAACCCCAACGGCCACCGGCGGTGCCACCGCAAAGAGGCGCTATCTTCTCTTCGTTCCGCTTCCGCTCGTGAACCCGCGCGCCGCGTCCGCCAACGCGGCCGGGAAGGCCCCATGAAGATCACGCATGTGGTGTGTCAGGTCCTCCGACTGCCCAAGGTCACCGCCAAGACCGACAGCAGTCAGGACGCCGTCATCATCCGGATCCGGACCGACGACGGCCTCGAGGGCATCGGCGAAGTGGCCGCCCAGCCGGAAGTCGTGAAGGCGGTCATCGACGCACCCTTCAGCCACAACGTCGCCTGCGGGCTGCGGGAACTGCTCGTGGGCGAGAATCCGCTCGACACCCGGCGGCTCTGGGAAAAGATGTATCGCCGGACCATGTACATCGGCCGCCGAGCGGTGGTCGTCGCCACGATGGGCGGCGTCGACATGGCGCTGTGGGATCTCAAGGGCAAGTACCTGAAGCTCCCGATTCATCAACTGCTCGGCGGGAAACAGCACGACCGAATCAAGGCTTACGCCTCGATCCTCTTCGGGCCGGACGGCGCGGCCACCGCGGACATCGGTCGCCGCTGGGTCGAGGCGGGGTATCAGGCGGTCAAGTTCGGGTGGGAGCCGATGGGGCGGTCCGAGGCCCTCGACCTCGATCTGGTCCGCGGCGCCCGTCGCGGCGTGGGCGACGCGGACCTGCTGATCGACGCGGGGTGCGTCTACGATCGGCGCACCGCGCTCCGCCGGGCCCAGCAGTACGCCGACTTCGGGATCGGATGGCTGGAGGAGCCGCTCGGCCAGGATGACCTGGCGGGATACCGCTGGCTCCGGGATCGCTCGCCGGTGCCGATCGCCGCCGGCGAGGGCGAATGCGGGGCCGCGGCGTTCAAGCCGTGGCTCGATCAGGAGGCGCTCGACGTCTACCAGGTCGATCTGGCGCGGAACGGGTTTTCCGAGGCCGCCTTCATCGGCCAGCGGGTGCAGGAGATCGGCGCCCGGTTGGTGAATCACTTCTACACCACCGGCATCACGGCCGCCGCGTCGGCCCATTGGCTGGCCACGTTCCGGGACGCGTT
>JAEUJH010000828.1 GCA_016794825.1 Gemmatimonadota bacterium | reverse complement strand
TCAGCGCGCGGTGGCCAGCGGCGCCGCGCTTCGCGGCAACCACCTGCCGCCCGAGCGTCTGCAGGCCCTGGTCGACGGCGCCCTCGGCGAGGACGACCGCGCCGCGGCGTTCGACCACGTCATGACCTGCCCGGACTGCCGCGCGGGCTACGACCTGCTGACGACCCTGGGCCGAGCTCGCCCCGAGCCGAGACGGTATCTGGTGCCGCTGGCGCTCGCTGCCACCGCCATTCTGGCGGTCGGAGTCCTGACCCGCGATCGCTGGATCGGCGACGGTCCGACCCGGGGGAGTGGCGCTGCGCCGGTCCTGGTCGGCCCCACCGGCGCGGTGGTGGCGTCGGATGCCGCCCGGTTCGTCTGGCGGCCCGGTGCGGGCGCCGTCCAGTACCAGCTCGAAGTCCTCGACCCGCGAGGCGGCGTGGTCCACACCGCCCTCACCACCGACACCGCCTACGCGCTCCCCGCCGAGGTTCGGCTCGGCGTGGACATCGAGTACCAATGGGTGGTGACGGGGGAAACGAAGTCCGGCGCCCGGACGCCGTCGGTGGTGGGCCGGTTCCATCTGCGGCCCTGAGGCCGGACCTAACGGTCGCGCACGAGCTCGAGCCGGACCAGCGGGTCGCCGACCAGCGCAAAGGCCGCCCACTCGCTGGTCGGCATCCCACTCCGACGAGCCGCCCGCTTGGCGGCCTGGAGCGCGTCCGACGCCGGCAGCCCCCGACTCAAGCCCTCGTAAAACCCCGCGACCAGACGCGCCGCGCTCCGATCGCCGATCCGCCAGCCCGTCGCCACGATCGACCGAGCCCCCGCCGCCATCAGCGGCGCGGTCAGCCCCACCAACCCCTCGCCCCGGAGGATGATCCCGCCGGCGGTCCCGCAGGCCGACAGCACGACCAGGTCGGCGTCCAGGTCGAGGCCGGCCAGATCGCCCGGACGGATCAGGCCGTCCTCGCCCGAGCCCGGCGCCAGCGCCAGCGCGGTCCGAGCCAGGTTCCGGTCATCGACCCACGCGTGAGTGGCGAAGTGGAGCACCGAGTAACGCCGGAGCGGCGCCTGCTTGAGCCACGCCTCGCTGGCGTCCGCGCGAAGCCGGACGTCGGCCGCCGGGAAGAACCGCCCCACGGTGCGCGCCTCCCGACCGGACGCCGAGAGCCGCGGCAACCCACCGGCCTCGGCAAACCCGGAGCCCGGCTCCACCGGGCCGAAGACCGGATCGCCGAACACCAGGGCCGACGGCGGACCGGCCCGCGGCTCCGATGAACCGGTGCCGACGGCCACCGTGGCGCTCGGCGCGTAGCTCACCGCATAACGCTCGACGATCGGATCGCCGCCACCGACGACCAGCGCGTCGAACGGGAGCCGGTGGAGAATGTCGTCGCGAACGATCACCAGTCGGGTGACGCTCCGGTCGAGGCCCTCGAGTCCGCGCCGGAGCAGCGCCTGTCCCAATTCCGCCGCCAGATCCGGTACCGCCGCACCGGCTTCGGTCAGTCGCACGAACCGGCCGACCGAGCCGAGCAGCGAATCGATCGGCGCCAGGGAGTGGGCCACGATCCCGGACTTGGTGAGTACCAGCAAGGTGGTGGGCTCGTCGACCCGGCCGGTGACGTACTGGAACAGCGCCGTCCGGTCGTCCGGCAACCGGGCCATCACCTCGGCGGCCGTCAGCGTCGGCGCGGCGGGCCGACGCCGTCCCGGGGCCGTTCCGGTGCCGAGCGCCTGATCCCGGAGCAGTCGGTCGAGGAGGTCGCGCGCCCGGCGCCGTTCGGCGAGCGCGAACGCGCTGGTCACCCGGCCTCGGGTAGCCAACGCCCCGATGATCGTGGCCACGCCAAGATCGGGATCGGCAAACGTGCCGGTGGCCTGGAACGCCGTCTGCCGGAGCTGCTGATCGGTCAACCCCGCCCGCCACCGTTCCAGCCCATCCGACGCCTGGGTGAACGCC
>JAEUJH010000816.1 GCA_016794825.1 Gemmatimonadota bacterium | reverse complement strand
CCGTTGGGCCAGCGCGCCGGCGCCGCGAAGGTGGAATCGGAGCAGCGCCAGCATGCCGGCAAACGTAGCGGCGGGTCCTACTTGCCGACCACCCCCGCCGCTCGCATCATCCGCGTCACCTTCCGCTTGATCGGATCGTTGACCCGATCGTAGTTGGCCATCACGATCAGGGTGTATTCGCCGTTGCCGTAGTTGTTCCAGTCGAAGTCGATGCCGGGAAAATCCCCGCCATGGCCCCAGATGTCCGGCCCCTCGAACAACACGAACCCGTACCCGTAGCGGGGCGAGGCCAGTTCCGGCTTCGGTGACCGCATCGTGGCCAGGGTGGCCTTCGAAACCAGCTTGCCCGCCTTGAGCGCCTCGGAATAGGCCAGCATGTCCTCGGCCGTGGACCACCCGCCGCCCGCCGGCCCGCCCTGGACCACGTGCTCGAAGAGGTTGTTCTTGAGGATCGTGCCGGTCGGGCCGCTCTCCTTGTAGTAGCCGGTCGAGAGCTTCCGGTTGACCAGGTCGAGCTGGTAGGAGTCGGAGTTGGGCATCCCGGCCCGGCGGTAGATCCGCTCCCGGGCGGCGGTGAAGTAGTCCTTGCCAGTCACCACCTCGATCACCTTGCCGAGGACCATCATGCCGGTGTTGCTGTAGGCCCAGCGGGTGCCGGGCTCGAACCGCATGGTGTCGGGACGGGCCAGCGCCAGGAAGTCGTCGACCGAGCGCCACCGGGTCCGGCTGCCGTTCTGGAAAGTGTCGTTGAAGTAGTTGCCCAACCCGGCGGTGTGCGACAGCAGGTGCTTGATCCGGATCTTCCGGGCCGCCGCGCTGTCCGGAAAGTCGGGGACGAACTTGGCCAGCGGGTCGTCGAACGAGAGTTTGCCCTCTTCGACCAGCTGCCCGATCATGATCGAGGTGAAGTTCTTGTTGGCCGAGCCCAGGTTGAACCGGGTGTCCTTGGCCACCGGAATGTCGTAGTCCCGGTTGGCCACGCCGAAGGCCTCGAAGTAGAGCGGCTTCCCGTCCTTGGCCAGGAGCACCACCCCGGAAAACTCGTCGGCCGCCGCGAGCTTGCGGACCAGTTGGTCGAGTTCCTTGACTCGCTCCGCGTCGGTTCGAGCGCTCTCCGGGCGGATCCCTCCGCCGGCGCCGGGCCGACCGCCGACTCGGCTGATCCGGAACGGCGCGGCCGATTCGGTCCAGACCAGCAGGCTGTCGACCTCCTCGGTGAGCCGGTTCCGCAGGGCGGCTCGCGCCGGCCCGTTGGCCGCCACCTCGACCCCGGTCAACTCGAGCAGGCCAGGGCGTCCCCGGGAGTTGCCGAGGACGAAGTCGACGTGATAGTCGATCGGCGCCACCTTGAGGAACTCGGGGGAGTACGTGGTCTCGACGAAAGCTCGGACCTTCGCGGCGTCGCCGGTGTTGACCGCCGCCACCAGCGCGCGGAGTCGGGTCTCGGCGTTCGAGGGCTGCTGCGCCGTCAGCGCCCCCGCGGTGGTCAGGGACAGCAGCACGGCGGCAAACCAGCGGGACCGACGAGTCGGGTTCATGGGCGCGCTTCCTTCTGGGTGGGGCGGTCGGGACCGGTCCGCCGGGGCGACTGGC
Organism: Gemmatimonadota bacterium; assembly: GCA_016794825.1. Taxonomy (GTDB): domain Bacteria; phylum Gemmatimonadota; class Gemmatimonadetes; order Gemmatimonadales; family GWC2-71-9; genus SHZU01. Next base: position 4,859 of record JAEUJH010000816.1, on the reverse strand, counting down.
GGCCGAGGATGAGGCGGAACAGATCGCGGGCAAAGGCCGGCAGATCGGGATACGACTCCTGGCCCCGGCTGGCCCGCTCCACCCAACCCTGGGTGGCGAAGTAGGCGATCCGGGCCCGTCGGCGAGCTTCCGCCGGGTCGAGGCCCGCGGCGCGGAGCTGGACTCGGATGAACGCCACTCGGGCCTGCTCGGTCCGGTCGACTCGGGCGGCCACCGCCGGGTCGCGCCGGGCCCACGACTGCATCTCGGCGTCCGGGGGGTAGTCGCGGGTGGCGGCCACCAGCGAGAAGTAGCGATCGAGCCGGGCGGCCGGGGTCGGTGCCTCGCGGGCGGTCCGGATCAGCCACCGGGTTTCGGTTTCCCACCAGACCAGGACCGCCTCGAGCAGTTCGGCCCGGTCGCGGAAGTGCCAGTAGCAGCTGCCCTTGGTGGCCCCGAGCGTCCGGGCCAGGGCCTCGATCCGGACGGCGTCGACCCCGCCGTTCCGGAGAGCCGTGGTGGCGGCCCGGATCCACGCCTCCCGGTCGGTGACCGGTGGGCGGCCGGGTGGAGCGGGGGGCGAGATCGTCGTCATGGTAGTTCCATACGCTAACGTATGGAACTGGTTTCAAACGGCCCGGCGCCGACCCCAGTGAAGGAGTCAGCGCCGGGATGACATCGAGGGCGGGGTAAGGGCCCCGCCGCGGGCCGGGTCAGCGGGGCAGGATCGGCAGCGTCAGGTGGGAGGCGTGCCCGGCGCCGAGGTGGATCGTGTTGGTGGCCTTGACCCAGCTGGTTTCGGTGACGTTGTCGCCGCCGGTGTTGAGGTTCCGATCGTACATCGGGAAATCGCTGCTGGTGATCCAGAGCCGGATCCGGTGGCCGGGGGCGAACCGGTAGGCCGTGGCCTTGAGGCTCACCTCGACCGGGTAGCGCTGGCCGGGCCGCATCAGGGCCGGCTTGGCCATCCCGTTCCGGTAGCGGACCCGCTTGATCCCGTTGACCACGTTCCAGGATCGGCCCTGCTCGTCGACGTCGATCAGTTTGGCGACGAGATCGGTATCCTTGGCATCCGAGGAGAGGTAGATCGTGGCCAACACCGACCCCGCGATGGTGACGGGTTCGGACAGGACCGGGGTCGAGTAGATCAGCACGTCGGGCCGCGACTCGAGATCGGACTGATCGAAGATGCCGGGCTGATCGGCGGGGTTGCCGGTGCAGCAGATGGTGCCGCCCCGAGAGGGCATCGGATCGGCCGGGTCGTAGACGAAGCGGTCGGTACCGGACTTGGGCACGGTCAGGACCAGGGCGCCATCGCCGGTCCGGGTGGCGGCGCCGCGTTCGCTGGTCAGGTAGTACTTGGTCGGCCGAGCCTCGGGCACGGGCCAGCTCGGCGCGGTGCGCCAGGCGTTCTCGCCCATGACGTAGTACTGGACCTTGGGCCGGTTGGTGACGCCGTTGTCGACGCCCTTGAGCCAGTGGTCGAACCAGTCGACGTAGAGTTGATAGAACGGCTGCCGCGGGTCGCCGAAGGTCCGGTCGCCCACCTTGACCGGATTGCCGGCCCGCTCGGTGCCGCAGTGAGTCGTGGGCGACATGATGACGAACTGGTTGTCGCGGGCCCGGGCCGAGACGCCGTTGCGGCGCATCAGGTTCACCACGTAGAGCGTCTGCTCCGGGGTCACGTCGAGCCAGGAATTGACGTGGAGGGCCGGGGTGTCGAACCGGTCGTCGTCGCGGAGATACCCGACGGCGTCCCAGTAGGGATCGGCCGGGGGGTGGGTCACGAAGTCCTCGAAGTCGCTGTCCGGCGCGCCGGCCCGCTTGATCAGCGTGGCGGTTGGCAGGGTGCGGAGCATGGCGGCAAAGTCGATCTTGAGGGTGTTGGTCACGCCGGTGACCGTCGTGGCCGGTGCCTTGGTCCGATGGCCCGCAAAGCTGAACCACCCGAAGATCGAACTCAGCGTCAGGGCGCCCCCGTCGTAGGTGCCGAAGTTGGTGTAGAACCCGCCGGCCGGTCCGGTGGCGCCGCTGGCCGACTGCGGGATCATGGCCTTGTGGGCGGGATGCCGCATCTTGGCCAGGAGGAACTGGGTCTCGCCCAGGTAGGAGCAGCCGTAGGTGCCGACGTTAGGCGTGGCCCAGGGCTGTTTGACGATCCAGTCGATGGTGTCGTAGCCGTCCTGGGCGTCGGCCGCCTGGACCCGGTAGGTGCCCTCCGAGCCGAACTGTCCCCGGACGTCCTGTGCCATCACGATGTAGCCCTGCCCGGCAAAGATCCGCGCCGGGGTGGTGGCGCCGCCGTAGGTGTTCTTGTTGTACGGGGTCCGCATCAGGATGACGGGCAGCCGCTCTCCCGCGCCGACGGGGCGGTAGATGTCCGTGGCCAACCGGACGCCGTCCCGCATCGGAACCATCACGTCCTTCTCGATGGTCACCTCGAACTTTGGGGTCGGGGGCGGGATCGGGCCGTTGGGGTCCTGGGCCGCGAGTTCGGTCGCCGCGACGGACACCGCGAGCAACAGGGCGTGAAGACGCATCGTCAGGTCTCGAGGAAGAGGGCGCGGTTCAGCGGCCGGCCTGCTGGTGCCAGGCGGCCAACAGCTCTTTTTCCCGCTCTGGCGCCAAGCCGAATCGGACCCGTCGGTTGGCCGGGGCCGCCGGCCGGGCCTTGTACTCGGTGATGATGTCGCGCGCGGTGTCCGCCAGGGGGCGGAAGGTCAGGCCCGCCTTGATGGCCCGGCGTCCGTCCATCTGCGCAAAGCCCTTGCCGCCCGGTTCGAACATCGGCGCCTGCTGGTAGTCGTCGCGCGGCGGCCACCAGATCGGGAGGTCGGTCCACGGCATGACCTTGCGGGCCGCCAGCCAGTCGGCGTCGACCCAGGTGAACTTCACGTCAGCGCTGGTGACGGCCCGGATCCCGTAGAGGAACTCGGCCCAGGTCAACCGACCCTCGGGCCCGACCGTGTTGAAGGTGCCGGTAATGCCGTCCTCGATCGACTTGAGGACGAAGCCGGCCAGGTCGTGGGCGTCGATGATCTGGGTGGGGTCGGACGGGTTGCCGGGTGCCAGCACCTCGCCGCCCCGGTCGATCCGCATCGGCCAGTAGGAAGAGATGTCGTTGTAGTCGCCGGCGCCGATGATCCAGCCCGGACGCAGGATGGTGTGACCGTCGGGGTAGAACTCCCGGACGGTCCGCTCGCAGATGGCCTTGAAGGCACCGTAGTACTTCGAGGCATCCTCGGATTTGGGGTCGTCCAGGACGTCGAGCGGTTCGTCTTCGTCGATCCCCACCTTGGAGAAGCTGGCGTAGACGTCGCCGGTGGAAATGAAGACGTAGCGCCGGACGTTCTTGGCGAGGAGCTGGGCGGAGTCGCGGACCGTCCTCGGGATGTAGCCCGAGGTGTCGATGACCGCGTCCCACGAGCGACCCTTGAGGACGCCGAGGCCGCCGTCCCGGTCGCCCACGAGCTTTTCGGCCTGGGGGAAGAGGCCGGGGTTGGTCCGACCGCGGTTGAAGAGCGTGACCTGGTGACCGCGCGCCAACGCCTGCCGCACCATGTGGGGTCCGATGAAGCCGGTCCCGCCGATGAACAGGATCCGGAGTGGGCCGCGCCGGGTGGAGACCGGGCGCCAGATCGAGGACGGGAAGGGCAGGGCGGCCACGCCAGTGGCGGCGAGCAGCTCGCGGCGGGTCAGCGACATGGAAAACCTCGGTGAAGGGCGGATCCGGGTTCAGGCCAGGCGAGTGAGTCCGGGCATCCGATCGAAGTCGGAGTCGAACGACATGATGGTCGTGACGCCATGACGTTCCATCACGGCGATGTGGATCGCGTCCCGCGCTCGAAGCGCGGGGCGGCCAAGCACGATGGTCTTGGCCCGCTCTACCTCTGGGAGAGCCACCGGGAAGACCTCGTCGACGACTCCGGCCAGGGCATCGAATGCCGGTTGGATCGCGTCTCGTCGGTCGATGGCCGAATACCGATGGAGGATTTCCTGAAACACCTCGGCATCGGTCACGAGCTTGGTCCGATCGGCGATGGCGCGTTCGAGCAAGCGCTGGGCATCCACCTTGTGGGGATGGGCTGCGCCGACCAGGTACATCGGGACGTTCGAGTCGATGAAAATCATGGCGACTCGGGTAGGTAGCCTCGCTCGATGTCTCGAAGCATGACGCCGATGTCGGCCGTGGGGAAGTGGCCCCGGGCGGCCTCCCGGACCACGGCAAGTTTGTGGTCCGGGGTCGTCGCCGGCTCCCGGAGGCTCAGTTCCCGGATGGCCCGCCGAACCCAGTCGGATACCGTCAGCTTGTGCCGGCGGGCCATCCGCTGGAGATCGCGGTACTCGGTGTCGTCGAGGACGACCTGGAGGCGTTTGCTCATGCCTTGAGTATAACATATGACGCCCATGAGTCTACTCCACTGTCTTCGGAAACCTGTCGCCCCCCAATCGGGTCCGTTGCCGGGCCGGTGGGCCGCCGGGTCGAACATCATTCTGCCCTGGGACGCCCACCTCCGGCTAACCGGAATCCTGCCAGGAGGGCCAACTTTGCGCGAACAGTTGGGAGGTCAGGGCGGGCACCAGTCTGGACACCTCGTGGCTCAGCGGCCTAGTTTGGATCGCGCCCTCCGGCGCCCCCATTCTCCCGCAACTAAGGACGCCGAATGCGACTCGCCGTCGCCCTGCTCTTGTTCGCCAGCCGGTTGGTGGCCCAGGGAACCCCGCTCCCGGAGGGCGTTCCCAAGCCCACCCATCCGGTCCGGCTCGAGCTCAGCCACTTTGCCACCATGCGCGACGGGGTCAAGCTCTCGGCCGACTTCTACTTCCCGGCGGATCTGGGCGGCAAGCTGCCCACCGTGCTGATCCGGACGCCCTACAAC
>JAEUJH010000810.1 GCA_016794825.1 Gemmatimonadota bacterium | reverse complement strand
CGCCCCGCCAGCCCCGCCCTCGCCGAAGAGCGCGTTCTGGAGGTTGCGGGCCAGGGCGTCGCCACCCGCGCCGCCGGTGCCGGCAAACCGGCCCCCGTCGCCGCCGTTAGGCAGGGCCTCGAGCTGGGAGTCGCCCCCGGTTCCGGCGGTGGCGGTGGCCCGGCCGCCCGCGCCCCCGTCGCCGCCGATCACCGGCGGTCCGCCGAGGACGTTGCCGGACGAGGAGAGCCGATCGCTGCCGACCGTGCCGCCGGCGCCACCGGTGGCGGTCGCGTTGCCGCCGTGCTGGGCGGCCTTGCCCGCGGTGGCGTCCTTGCCGTCGGCGCCGGTGGCGGTGGCGTCACCGCCGTCGCCGCCGACTCCGAGTTCGAACCGGGCGGTCCCGTCGACCTGGATGCCCGCCTTGCCGCGGACCTCGATCAGGCCCGGCGAACCGCCCCGACCACCCAGCGCGGTGGCCGAGGGAGCGGTGGCGCCCGCGTCACTCTCCTGCGCGGTGGCGGTGGCGTCGCCGCCGTTGCCACCCCGGCCGGAGCGCAGCGTCGACCCGGGGCCTAACGCCACGATGCCGGTGGCCTTGACGACGAGTCGGCCGCCGTCGCCGCCGCGGCCGCCGGTGGCGTTGGCGGCACCGGCCTGGCTGTCGGTGCCGTGGCCGCCGTGGCCCCCGTCCTGGCCCGCCACCGTGCCGCCGATCGAGAGGTCGCCTCGGCAGCGGAGGTACCAGGTGCGGCCGTCCTTGCCGGGGGTGCCGGTGGTGCCGTCGGTCCCGTTCGCGGCGGCCGGCGCGGTGAGCGAGTTGACCCCGCAGATCACCCCGGCCAGCGCGGCGCGGGATGACGCGGGCGCGGGCCCGGGCAGGAAATCGGCGTCGGTCAGGGTCGGATCGTTGGTGACGTCGATGTCGCCGGTCGAGCGGAGGGTGGCGGTCGTCAGGTCGTACCCGCCCTTGGCGACCAGAGTGAGCCCCGGTGGATCGGCGGGCGGAGCGGCGCAGGCGTTGTCGATGGTGCCGGACACCTGAACGGCCTGGGCACCGTTGATGACGATCGCGGCGCAGTTGCCGCGGAGCGTGCCGGCGATGGTGACGGTGCTGTCGGCCTCGAGCACGAGGTGGTTCGCGACGGTGACGGTCCGCCCGGCGGGAATGATGAGGCGATTGACCCGGACGGTGCCGCCCTGGAACGTGGTGTCCTGGCCGACCTGGATCACCACTTCCTGCCCGGTGGCGCCGAAGGTGATCGGGTTGTTGGCAATGCCGGTACCCGCCACCGTGGCCACGATCTGGTTGGGGCCGGGCGACGCGCCGAGCACCCAGCCGCCGACCGTGGCGACGCCGGTGGCGTCGGTGGTCTGGGCGGCTCCGGTCAGGGTTCCGCCCCCGGCCGCGACGGCAAACGTCACGTTCACGCCGGGCACCGGATTGCCGAAGGTGTCGGTGACCCGGACGGCCGGACGCACCGGCACCGCGGTGCGGGTGTTGGCGGTCTGGTTGTCGCCGGCCGCTCGGGCCACCGCGGTGGGCGCGCCAGCCGCCGCGGTGGCGTTGAAGGTCACGCTTCCGGAGGCGCCGGTGAGTTGCGCGGTGAGGGCGTTGGCACCGGGCACCTGGCCCAGGGTCCAACCGCCGACTCGAGCCACGCCGCCGGCGTCGGTGGTCTGGGATCCGCCGGTAACCGTCCCGCCCCCGGAGGCGACCGAGAACGTCACCGCCACCCCGGCCACCCCGGCTCCGGACCCATCGGTCACCTTGATGGCCGGCGCCGTGGGAACCGGTTGTCCGACGGTCCCGTTCTGGTCATTGCCCTCGTGGACCGCCAGGTTCCTGGTAAGGTCGGGCGCGGGTTCGCCGCCGCAGCCAAGGGCCAGGGCCAGCAGGATCGTTCCGAACGGGATCGGGCGGGACATGGTGAAAGCTCCGACGGGTGGCGTCGAGAACAACGCGAAAAACCCGGCCCGACCCGGCCAGACCCCCTGAAACCGAACCGAACTGACCCGAGTAGGGAGTTCATGCTCCGAATCCCCCCGACGTTCGCCCCGGTCGCCGCCGCCCTGTTGCTGGCCGCCTGCGACTCGCCACCCGCTCCACCCAGTGTCACCCCCGAATCCGCCGCCGCCGAACTGTTCGCGGCCGACAGCGCGTTCGGCGCCGCCGCCAGGAACGCCGACGTGGTCACCGGCCTCTCGGCGATGTTCGCCGCCGACGTGACGGTGCCGGCGCCCGGCGGGAAGTTCACCGACGGGAAACCCGCGGTGGTCCAGCTGCTCCAGTCCATTCCGGACAACGCGGGGGGACGAGTCGAGTGGGCGCCGATCCGGGTGGGGATTTCGGGCGACGGCCGTCACGGCTTCACGTTCGGGTACGGGACGTTGACCCGGGCCGACAGCACCAAGGTTCGGTGGAAATACCTGGCGTACTGGGTCAAGGAATCGGCCGGGTGGCGGGTGCGGGTGTATCGGCGCGGACCGCGGGCCGACGGCGGTGGGGCGGAGACCCGGATGGCTCCGGCGTTGCCGGCGGCGATGACGGCCGGCGCG
>JAEUJH010000624.1 GCA_016794825.1 Gemmatimonadota bacterium | reverse complement strand
GCCTGGGGCGAATACCGCCTCCTGGGGCAGACGCTCGACGACGCGGCCGGCGAGGCGTTCGACAAGGTCGGCACCATGCTCGGCCTCCGGTATCCCGCCGGCGCCGCGCTCGAGCGCCTGGCGGCCACCGGCAACCCCGATCGGTACGACTTCCCCCGCCCGATGCTCAAGGACCTGAGCGAACCGGGACGCCACCAATTCGCCTTTTCGTTCAGCGGCCTCAAGACGGCCCTGCTCCGCGCGGTCAAGGCCAGCGCCGATCTCTCCGCCGATCGGGCCGACCTGGCTCGGGGTTTCCAGGACGCCGCCATCGAGGTCCTGGTCGAGAAGACCGCCCGGGCCACCGAACTGCTGGGCCGGCCCCGGGCGATGATCGTGGGCGGGGTCGCGTGCAACCGGACCCTGGCCAACCGCCTCCGCGAGCGACTCGACGGCGTCGCGCAAGTCAGCGTGGCCACGCCGCGACTCAACACCGACAACGCGGCGATGATCGCCGCCACGGGAGCCTGGCGGCTCGCCCGAGGGGAACGGAGCGGCTGGGACCTCGAACCGTTCGACTGGAAACCCCTGCCCGGCCTGCTACCTTCCCACTCGGTTCAACCGGCCAGCTCATGACCACGGTCTACCCGCTCGTCTTCAAGATCGGCAGCCTCGAGATCACCGGCTTCGGCATCATGATGATGCTGGCCTTCGTCGTTGGCGGGTGGCTGGTGACGCTCGAACTCCGCCGGAACCGATGGAACGAGGAGTACGGCGCCGACATCGTCGTCGCCGCGGTGCTCGGGGGCGTGATCGGGGCCAAGCTCTGGTACGTGGCGCTCACCCAGGACCTCGACGCGCTGCTGTCCCGGGGCGGGCTGGTGTGGTACGGCGGGTTCCTGGGCGGCGTCCTTGCCGTGATCGCCAACGGGTGGCGGCGCCGGGTCCCGATCCGGATCACCATGCACCTCACCGCCCCGGCGCTGGCGGCGGCCTATGCGGTGGGCCGGGTCGGCTGCTTCGTCGTCGGCGACGACTACGGCCGCCCCACCGATCTGCCCTGGGGCGTCAAGTTCCCCCAGGGGCTGCCGCCGTCGACCGCCGGCAACCTGTCGAGCATGTTCGGCGTTCCGATCCCGAGCGACGTGCCGCCCTCGACCGTCATGGCGGTCCATCCCACCCAGCTCTACGAAGTCGTCCTGATGCTGGCGGCGTTCATGGTGCTGTGGCGCTGGCGGGTTCGCAACAAGCCGATGGGCTGGATCTTCGGACTGTACCTGGTCTTTGCCGGAATCGAACGGTTCCTGGTCGAGATCCTCCGCGCCAAGGACGACCGGTTCCTCGGCATGTTCACGATCGCGCAGCTCACCAGTGCGGTGGTCGTCGTCACCGGCGTGGCACTGCTGAGCCGGCTCGGGGCGGCCGGCCCGACCCCGGAACCAGGCGCCTACCTCCGGTCGCAGAAGGCCTGAACCCGCCGCGGGCGGGCGCCCGCTCAGCCTTTACCCTGCCCGCCGCGCTTGAGTTCGGAGAGCTGCCGCTCGACATCCGCCGGAATCAGCAGGTCGTCCGCGATTCCGGCAATTTCCTCGGCCTCGCGCCACGCCGCTTCCAGCAC
>JAEUJH010000623.1 GCA_016794825.1 Gemmatimonadota bacterium | reverse complement strand
AGTGGCTTCAGATCGCTCCGGTTGCTCCGGTGCCACGGTAAGCCGAGGTTGTCCCAGGGCGGTGTGGTGGTGTCGCGGTGGGAGGCCCGCAGCATCCCTTCGGTGACGTAGCGAGAACGGCCGGCGGAGTCGACCTCCGACAGGACGACGTAGAAGTCCCCGTCGGGCTGGTCGCTCGCCACGTAAAGGGTGACCACCGGATACCCCACGATTTCGAGGTCGTTGGCGAGCGGCGGGGTGGTGTACGTCAGCCCCTTGGCCTCGTTCGCGGCCAGATCCGGATAGCGCATCGGACCCTGCGCCACCGTGTGATCCCAGCGGGTGGAGGTTCCCGTGGTGGTGGTGAGGTCGACGAGGTACCGATCCTGGCCGGGTTGCCCTCGGGTGGGGGCCAGGGTCCCGTCGTTGACGGACGCGATGCCACCGGATCGGCCCGGGCCGAAGTAGTAGTCGACCGTCGCGACACCGGGAATTGGCCACCCGGGGGCGGTTCTCCAGGTGGCGTGGCTGCTGTCGTCGATGACGGCGTAATGGATCGGCGGCTCGGAATCGATTCCGTTCCGGATGCCCTTGAGCCACCGGTCGAACCACCGGTGCTGCTCAGCCGCGGTGATCCGGAGCCGCTCGGCACCTAACGCCGCATGCGACCAGTACCCCATCAGGATTCGGTCGGGGCCGCGGTAGTTGACGAGCCAGAGCAGCTGGTCCTTGGACCAGGCGTCGTACCATCCGCCGGCGGAGTAGATCGCGACCCCGGACCGGTTGATGGCGTCGAGCAGGCTGGTCGGCTCGTGGCGGAACCAGGCGAATGTCGGTGCGTCATAGTCGCGCCAGCGGGCGGCCCGAAACTGTTCCACCACGTTCCAGTTGGTCTGATGGATCGCGAGCGCTTCGTCGCGGAGCGCGCCGGTCGAATCCGCGTCGACCGGCGGTTCAGGGAAGACGATGTCGAGATTCCGGGTCAGGATCGCCCAGTGCTGGACCAGGTTCTCCCGCCAGATTCCGCCTTCGTAGAGCATGTCATACAGGGAGAAGCCGGCTACCTCGGGGAAAATCGCCTTGAGCGCCGGATGGCCGGTGCTCGCCGCCGCGTACTGGGTGTTGCCCGGGTAGGAGGCCCCGAACATCCCGAGGTTGCCGTCGCACCATTCCTGTTCGACCATCCAATCCATCAGGTCGTACGCGTCCCGGGTCTCGGCGGGCGAGTAGACCCCTTCGTAGCGGCCGAAGGACGCGCCACCCCCACGGACTTGAGCTACCACCACGGCGTAGCCGTGCTTCACCAGCCGCTGGAGAGCTTGGCTGCCGTCGACCAGGGAGGGGGCGTTTCGCCGCGCCAGCACCGAGTCAGCGGCCACCGCGGTCGAGCCGAGGTTGGCGAGGTCGTGGCTCCCCGCGCCCGCGCCGGGATGGGGCGCACCCCGCTGGTAGCGGGTATGGGTCCAGAGCACCGGAAACCGACCGGTCGCCGCCTTGCCCCCGACGGCCGGGCGGATCACGTCGACAGCCAGTCGGGTGCCGTCGCGAACCGTGACGTATTCGGATGTCCGGACCCATTCGGTGAACGTGGGTTCGCTCCATCCTTCGTAGCGGCCGAACTCGGAGACCCGGGCCGTCGGGGCCGCCGGCGGCGCCGGGTCGGCCCGGCAGGCTCCCAGGACCAACGCCGCCCAAAGGAGGTGACGAGGCCTCACCGCGACTGGTAGCTCGGCGGGAGGTTCCGATACCGCTCGAACAACTCGGTCTCCCGGGTTCGCAGCGAGGTCTCGACCCCGCGGATGAACACCTTCTCCGCGGCCGCCGAGAATTCGAACGGGTCGCCGGACCAGATGACCACGTTGGCCACGCGACCGGGGGCCAGGGCCCCGTACTGGCCCAGCCCAAATACCTCCGCGGGCCAGAGCGTCACCGCCCGGAGGGCGTCGTCCCAGCTGACGCCGTTGCGGACCGCGTTGCCCGCCGCGTACCGAAGGCTCCGCTCGCCGCCCGGGTCGTTCTGGGCAATGACCACCTTGACCCCGGCCTGGCGGAGCAGGGTGACGTTGTCGAGGCGGGCGCCGAGGCCGTCGAACGACGGGATGTCGACGTTAGGCTGGAGGACCACCGGCACGTTGGCCGCCGCGATCTCCGACGCCACTTTCCATCCCTCGATCGCGCCCCGGAGCACGACCTTGAGCCGATGCTCCCGCGCCAGCCGGAGCGCGTTCTGGATGTCGATCTTCCGGTTGGCGGTGATCAGGACCGGCTGCAGGCCCCGAAGCGCCGGAAGCAGGGCTTCGAGTTCGGCCACCGGCGCGGAGAAGGACTGAGTGGCCGCGCGGCGGTATTCGAGCCGGCGGCGGTCGTACTCGAGCGCGTCGGCAAACAGGGTCTTGAGCCGGGCCAGCGTTCCGGCCCGCGACCCGCCGCCGGCGCCCTTGCTGCCGTCGCCCAAGTTGATGGCCAGGGCGGCGCCCGTCTTGACGACGAGGTCCTCGGTCCGGGCCCCGGCAAAGTCGACCGCCACGGCGGTGCCCGACACGAACGGTCCACCGGGCAGGATCACGCCGGTGGTGATGCCCCCGGTCCGAGCCACCGGAATGCCCACCGCGTCGGGATCGAGGGCGGGGGCCACGCTGAACGAGGGGTTGAAGTCGCCCTGCTTGGAATCCTCTCCGAAACCGCCGAGGCCCCTGACGCCCGCGCCGGCGTTGGCGTCGGCGTGGATCAGGCCGGGGGTAACCCACTTGCCGGTGGCGTCGACAACCGTGGCCCCCGCCGGCACCACGACGCCGGCACCGACCGCCGTGATCCGGCCGTTGACGATGACGACCGTGCCGCGGTCGATCTTGGGACCGACGACCGGGAACACGGTGCCGCCGGTGATGGCGATGGTCTGCGCGGCCAGCGGCGCCGCCCCGAAGCCGATCGCGAGGCTGAGTTGAATGGTCTGGCGAATCATCGGCCCACTCCCGGATCGGCCTGCCCGAGGTTGAAATCGGTCTTGTACTGGCGGGTCTTGTCGAGGCGGTCGAACACGAGCCAGCCCTCGGCCCACACCTTCTCGGCCTTCGAGTAGACCGAGAACGGATCGCCGGACCAGAGCACCACGTCCGCCATCTTGCCCGACTCGAGCGTCCCGGTCAGCTGGTCGATACCGAGGACCCACGCCGGGTTGGCGGTGATCCAGCGGAGCGCCTGATCGCGGGAAATCGGGATGCCGGCGCGGATCCCGGCGTACATCGCCTTGGCCGCGTCCTGGTTCATCCGCTGAATCCCGTCGGGACTGTCGGTGTGGAGCACCGCGCGGACGCCGGCCTTGGTGAGGAGCGCCAGGTTCTCGAGGATCTCGTCGTACGCTTCCATCTTGAACCCGCCCCAGTCGGACCAGACCGAGGCGGCCGTGCCGGCCTGCGCCAGCAGGTCGCCGACCTTGTAGGCCTCGACGCCGTGATGGAACGACTTGATGGTGAAGCCGAATTCCCGGGCCAGATCGAGCATCTGGGCCATCTCGTCGGCCTTGTAGCAGTGGTTCTGGACCGAGATCTCGCCGCGGAGGACGCCGGCCAGCGTTTCGAGCTTGAGGTCGCGGGCCGGCGGATCGCCCTTCCGGTCCTTGAGCCACTTGTCCCAACGGGCCCGATACTGCTCGGCCTGGATGAACGCGGCCCGATAGCCGGCCATGTTGCCCATCCGGGTCGAGGGGCCGCGGTTCTGATAGACCCGCTTCGGGTTTTCGCCGCAGGCCATCTTCACGCCGTAGGGCGCGCCCGGGAACTTGAGTTCCTGGACGGTGCGCGCCGGAACGAGGCGGATCGTCGCCGAGCGGCCGCCCACCAGATTGGCGGAGCCGGGGAGGATCTGCGCCACCGTCACGCCGCCCGCGATCGCGAGCGGGATCTGCGGGTCCTGGGGCCAGATCGAGTGCTCGGCCCAGACCTCGGCCGTCACCGGGTTGGTGGCCTCGTTGCCGTCCTGCTCCGCCGAGGTGCCCGGCGCGGCGTAGACGCCGATGTGGCTGTGGGTGTCGATGATGCCCGGGGTGACGAATTTGCCCGTGCCGTCGACGACCTGGGCGCCGGCCGGGATCTGCCCGACATCACCGATGGCCGTGATGCGGCCGTCCTGGAACAGGATCGAGGCGTTCCGCAGTTCGGATCCGGTGGCCGTGAGAATCGTGGCGTTCCGGACGACCACCGGCGGATTGGGCCGGCGCCGGTAGGTGGACGGATACTGGGGCCGATCGATACTGAGCGTGTCGGTATTCCGCTCGGCCGTCGGGGCCTGGGCCGCCAGATCGGCCGTGAGACCGGCGCCGGCAAGCGCGACGGCAAGGACCTTCAGATGGATCATCCGGACTGTTCTCCTCGGTGGTGTCTGGTTGCCGCTTACTTGACCCGAATCATCTCGACCGGCGTGTTGGCGATCCCGATCTTCAACAGCCGATGGGGCGCCGCCGTCGTCACCCAGAACGTGGCGGGCTGCCAGCCGCCCGACCACTCTGTCTTGAACGCCTCGACCGGGCCGGCTGGCGTCGTCACGGTTTCGGTGCCCACGACCTTGAGGGTCGTGACCCGCGACTCGTTCTGACCGCCCGCGAAGACCGAGAACGACCACGACGCGCCGAGCGCCCAGGGCAGCCCCGGGAGGATGCCCTGGATCGCGTTGTCGTCGATGGTGCCCGCCGCGATGGCGGTGTCGATCGCCACCGTCTTCGGTCCTTCGGGCGACACCGTGTTGGCGGTTCCCTTGACCGACGTGGCGGCATAGTCGAGGCTGATCGTCGTCGGCTGGCCCTGGACCTTGCCGTTCTGCCGGACCCGGAGCATCGAGCCGTCGGCGCCGATCTCGATGGTGGTGGTCTGCTCGACGATCCCGCCGATGTTGCTCTTTTCGGTCAGCCGCTTGCCGCCCGCCGCGTCCTCGATCGAGGTAACGCTGTAGCCCAGAGCGTTGCCCTGGATCACGACGGCAAAGCTGTCCCGCGACGGCACCAGCTTGGCCAGGTCGATCGGCAGCCGGACCGCCGCGGGCCGGAGGTCCTGGTCGGTGAGCGCCTTGCCGTCGACGTCGACCATTCGGACCGGGCCGATCGTCCGAAGCCGTTCCGCGAGCTTGGCGCCGTCGCCGACCACGACGACGACGGCCGAGTCGGCCCGCATGAACGCCGCCGCCGCGGCCTGAACCTCGGCGGCCGTCACGGCCCCGATCCGGAGACGATACGACGTCAGGAAGTCGGGCGCGAGGCCGTAGCGCCGGAGGTCGCTCACCGCGCCGGCCACCTGCTCGGCTGTCTGGACCGAGAGGGGATAGCTCCCGACGATGGCGGACTTGGCCTGTTCGAGTTCGGTGGCCGGCACGGCCTCCGCGCCGAGTCGGGTGAGCTGCTTCAGCACCTCGGCCAACGCCGAGTCGGTGACTTCGGTCCGGACCTCGGTGGTGGCCTGGAAGGTCCCGAGCCCGCGGCGCCGCTCGAGGCCGGAATAGGCGCCGTAGGTCCAGCTCTTCTGTTCGCGGAGGATCGAGAACAGCCGGGAATCGGCGCCGTCACCGAGGACCCGGTTGGCCACCATGGCCGCGTAGTGCCGGGGCTCGCCGGGTCGATAGGTCAGGCTGCCGACGACGATGTTCGACTGCACCGAGCCGGGCCGGTGGACCAGCACGATCTCGGTCGGGCGGCGGGCGGGCGGGGCTTTGGCCGCCGGCAGCGGCGTCGGGGCGCCGGTCCAACCGCGGAACGCCCGGGCGGCGTGGCGACGGGCATCGGCCAGGGTGATGTCGCCCGCGATCACCAGCAGGGCGCCGGTGGGGCGGAGTCGGGCCCGCTGAAAGCGGAGCAGGTCCGCGCGGGTAATGCCGCGCACCGAGGCCGCGGTCGGGTTCCGGGCGTACGGATGGTCGCCGTACAGCAACTGGTCGAGTTGCCGCGAGGCGATCGCGTCAGGCTGGGAGCGCTGGAGATCGAGCCCCGACAGCATCTGGGTGCGGAGCAACTCGACCTCGGTGCTGTCGAACCGGGGACGGATGACCGCGTCGCCGAGGAGGTCGAAGGCCAGCCCGACGTCCCTGCTGAGCGAGCCGGCGTAGCCGGTCAGGAAGTCCGAGCCCGATCCCGCCCCGATCGATCCGCCTACCTGCTCGATGGCCTCGGCCACCTGGTTGGCGGTGCGGGTTCCGGCCCCCTTGGTGAGCAACCCGGCCACCATGGAGGCCAGACCTTCCTTGCCGACCGGGTCCGCCACCCGGCCGGCGTTGAACGACAGGGACATCGACACGATCGGCAGGCGCCGATTGGCCACCACGATCAGGCGGAGGCCGTTCGGGAGGACGGCCTCCTGGAACGGCGGGAACGTGGCCGGCGTGAGCGGCATGGCCGGGGGCGGCGCCTGCGGGGTCTGGGCCGCGGCCGTCCCGAGGGTGGCCGCCAGCCCGAGCGCGGCGAGCAGCGAGGTTCGGCGGCTCATTGGGCCCCTCCAGCCGTGACCAGGAAGACGAGCGCGTTGTCGGGAGTCAGGTACTTGGCGGCCACCCGCTTGAGATCCGCGGTGGTGACGGCGAGGAACCGACCCGGGTCGGCGTTGACCTGGTTCGGGTCGCCCAGGAACATGTTGGCCTCCTGGATGGCTTCGGCCAGGAACAGGGAGATCTGCTGCTGCTGGATCCTCCCGGTCACGAACGCGTTCTTGGCCTTTTCGAGTTCGGCCTGGGGCACGCCCTCGGTCAGCAGCCGGTCGACCTCGCGGCGCACGGCGTGGTCGAGCGAGTCGACCGCCACGCCCTGGTTGGCGATGGCGGCCAGGAAGAGCACCCCGGGGCCGCGGCGCGGGCTCGGGAGGTTGGCGCCCGCAAAAATGCCCTGGGCCAGGCGCTGGTCCCTGACCACCGACCGGTTGAGGCGGGAGCTTTCGCCCTGGCCCAGGATGTTACCGAGCAACACCAGGGCGGGGTGGTCCGGGTCGGAGTAGGGTGGGGTTCGATAGGCCACGAAGACCGCGGGCAGGGTGGCCTTGGGGTCCGGCCACGGCCGCCGCACCAGACCGGGCGAAAACCGCGGGGTGCACTCCACCGCCGGCCGGTCGCGGCCGCGGGGAATGGTCCCGAAGTACTCCTCGATCATGGCCCGGGCGGTCGGGGGGTCGAAGTCGCCCGTCACCACCAGGGTGGCGTTGTTCGGGGCGTAGTGGAGGTTGAAGAACGCCTGGACGTCCTCGACCCGGGCCGCGTCGAGATCGGCCATGGAGCCGATCGACGAATGGGCGTAGGGGAAGCAGGTCGTACTGTCCTGGAGGGAAAAGAGCCCCTCGAAGATGACCGCCGCGTAAGGGGCGTTCTCGACCCGGAGCCGCCGCTCCTCCTTGACCGCCTCGCGCTGGTTCCGGAAGTTGCTGTCCGACACGGTCAGCGATCGCATCCGGTCGGCCTCGAGCCAGAGGCCCAGGTTGAGCCGGTTCGACGGCAGCATCTGGTAGTAGTTGGTCCGGTCTTCGGCGGTGCTCCCGTTGGTGTTGCCGCCGGCCCGCTCGATCAGGGCAAAGTGCTCGCCCTTTTTCACGTTGGCGGACCCCTGGAACATCATGTGCTCGAAGAGATGGGCAAACCCGGTCCGACCCCGGGCCTCGTTCCGTGACCCGACATCGTACCAGACGTCGACCGTGACGACCTGGGTACTCCGGTCGGGCGACAGGATCACCTTGAGCCCGTTGGGCAGGGAATAGGACTCGATCGGGATCTTGGGGAGGACCTGGGCCGAGGCGGCAACCGGCCCGATGCAGAAGGCCGCACTCACTAACCAGCGATGCATGGGAACTCGTTCATTCGGAGCGGGGAACGGGCAATCTAAACAGGGTGCGGGTCGAGTACCGTCCAACGGTCCGTACCATTTCGCGAATCATGCTGACAAGTCAGCTGAATTCTGCTGATGTAACTCGTTCTAGCGCATCAGATAGGGGGTGGCCTCGATCGAGGGTGCCCCGCGTCTGCCGCCCGACCTCTCCAGGACGTTCTGTCCCGGGAAGCGGGCGCTGGGCACCATCCCGGCCACCCGCCGGGCGGGGCCCCTTAACGAAATGGACCCACCCCCGTCAGATTGGCAACCAATGACCCCGACGGACGAAGAACTGGTCGCCTCGTATCGGGCGGGGGTTGAGGCGGCCGCCGACGAGTTGGTCCGGCGCCACGCCACCTCCCTCGGGCGGTTCCTGTACGGCTCGGGCGCTCCGGCGGCGGAGTTGGACGACCTGGTTCAGGAGGCCTTCTTCCGGGCTTTCCGGGGCCTCGACGGCTGGCGGGGCGAGGCCTCGTTCCGGAGCTGGCTCTATCGGATCGGGACCAACCTCAATCGGGACCGGTTCCGGCGGCAGAAAGGCCGGCAGATGGTGCCGATCGAGGACCAGGAAATCCCCGATCACGCCGACCCGGAAGGCGAAGCCGGGGCCAACGAGATGGAGACCCGGCTGCTGGACGAGCTGGAACGACTGCCCAGGTTACAGCGGGAGGTGTTCCTGCTCCGGGCCCAACAGGGGCTCGAGTACGATCAGATCTGCGCGACCCTGGGCACGACGCCGGGCGCGGCCCGGGTGCACTACCACCACGCGGTCAAGCGGTTGAAGGAGGCGGTTGGATGACCCCATGCGAACGGCTGTCCGAGCGGATGCCGGCGATGGCGGCCGGGGCGGACTGGACGCCGGACGAGGCGGCGCACCTGGCGAGCTGCCCGGACTGCGCGGCGGAGTGGCGGTTGGTCAAGGCCGCGGCCGGGGTCGGCGGCAAGCTTCCGGCGGTCGATCCGGCTCGGATCTCGGCCCGGGTTCGGGCCCGGCTGGCCGCCGAGCCCGCGAACGAGTCCACCGTCATTCCGATCCGGTCCGCGCGCCGGGGTCGGTGGCTCATGGGGCTGGCGGCGGCGGCCGTGCTGGTGCTGGCTGTGCGGGCGGTCGTCCGGCCTCCGGCGCCGGTCGATCCCGGCCTGGCGGCGCCGACCGGCACGGTCCTGTCGGAACTCGAGGAACTCTCCAGCAACGAACTCGAGTCGGTGCTGGGCGATTGGGACGAAGAGCAGGTGGGGACTCCGGCGGCGGGGGTCCCGGGCCTGAGTGATCTGTCGGCCGACGAATTGGAGCGCGTGCTGCGCTCGTGGGAGACCTGACGATGAAACGGATGGCGTTGGTGGTCGCGGTGGCACTCGGGCTCGGGACCTCGATCGGGCGCGCCCAGGACAGTCTGGAACTCGATGGTCCCCGGGCGGAGCGGCTCCGGGTCCAGATCGAGGAGATCTTTGCCCAGCGATTGGCCACGGAACTGGGCCTGACCGCCGACCAGTCGGCCCGGACCCGGGGCATCCTCGCTACGTGGGCCACCAAGCGCCGCGGGCTCGAGCGCGACGAGCGGCGGCTCCGGGTCGACCTGTCGGCGGCCATGCGGCCGGGGGTCGCGGCGGACGAAGCGGCCGTCACCCGGCTCGTCGACGCCATCCTGAACGGCCGGCTGGCCTACATGCAGACGTTCAAGGACGAAAACGCCGAACTGGCCGGGGTCCTGAGCCCGGTCCAGCGGGCCCAGTACATCCTCCTCCGCGACCGGCTGATGCAGCGGGTCCAGCAGATCCGGAACCAGCGCCAGGCGGAGGGGGTTGGCCCCGGCGCCCGCCTTCGGGCCCGCCCGCCGCGCTGATCCGTTAGATTCCCGACCGATCCGCTCGCCAGGGAGGGAACGGTGCGGTCGATGCTCGTCGCGGGTTGGTTGTTGGTGGCAGGGTCGTCGGTGGCGGTTGCCCAGGAATCGGTGGTGTATCGGGTGCCGATTTCGGGGACGATCGAGAACGGGTTGGCTCCGTTCGTGTCCCGGGTGCTCCGGGAGGCTCGGGAGGCCGGCGCCAAGGCCGCCATCCTCGACATCGACACCCCCGGCGGCCGGATCGACGCCGCTGAGCGGATCGTCGATGCCATCCGGGGCGCCGGCATCCCGGTCTACGCCTTCGTCAATCCCCGGGCCTATTCGGCCGGTGCCATGATCGCCCTGGCCGCCGGGGGGATCTACATGCAGCCGGGTGGCGTGCTCGGTGCCGCCACCCCGGTCGACGGACAGGGCACCAAAGCCTCCGAAAAAATCGTCAGCGCCATGCGGGCCGCGTTCCGGGCCCTGGCCGAGGCCAACGGCCTCGACCCCCGCATCGCCGAGGGCATGGTCGACGAGTCGATCGAAATCGAAGGCGTCAAACCCGCCGGCAGACTTCTCACGCTGACGACCGACGAGGCCCTGGCGGTGGGCTACGCCAAGGGAACCGCCGCCGACTTCGACGCGGTGCTGACCGCGGTCGGCGTGGCCGGAGCCCGGGTCGAAACCCCCGCCATGAACTGGGCCGAGTACATCGTCCGGTTCCTCACCAACCCCGTCGTGTCGCCCCTCCTGCTCTCGCTGGGCATGCTCGGTCTGGTGTTCGAGATCAAGGCCGGCCATTTCGGGATCGGCGGCCTGATCAGCCTGACGTCGCTCGGACTGTTCTTTGGCTCCGGGATGCTGATCGGTCTGGCCGGGTGGGAGGAGATCATCATGCTCGGCCTCGGCTTCGTGGCCATCGGGATCGAGGTCTTCGTCCTTCCCGGCTTCGGGGTGGCGGGGATCCTCGGGCTCGGGCTGATCGGCGGGTCCATGGTGCTGGCCCTGCTGAGCGGGATGCCCACGAGCGGCGACGTCGGTCGGGCCCTCGCGATTCTCGGCGCGGCGGCCGTCATCACGGCGGCGGTGCTGTTCGCCTGGATCCGCCATCTCCCGCACAGCCTCCGGTTCCGGCGGGTCCTGCTGCAGGAAGGGCTGGCGCCGGCCGAAGGGTACATCTCGGCTGCTCCGCGCGCCGATCTCGTCGGCAAGACCGGCACCGCCTTTACCGACCTCCGGCCGTCGGGCGTGGCGGTCATCGCCGACGAGCGGATCGACGTGGTGACCGAAGGCGATTATGTCCCGCAGGGTTCGCCCGTGACCGTGGTCCGGTCGGACGGGTACCGACACGTGGTCCGCGGCGGGGCCGGGCCGGACGCAGGAACGATCGCCGGTTGACGGGATCGAACGCACGAATCACCCAAGGGGAGACGAGACGGTGGACGAAAACACGTTAGGCATCGGTCTGTTGGTGGCGCTGGTGATCGGCGGGATGGTCATTCTGTCGATCTTCTTCCGCTTCGTTCCGATCGGCCTCTGGTTCCAGGCGCTGGTGTCGGGGGTTCGGGTCTCGTTCCTCCAACTCTTCTTCATGCGGTTCCGGAAGGTCGATCCGGCGTCGATCGTCAACCCGCTGGTCAACTCGCACAAGGCGGGATTGGCCCTGAGCGCCGACCAGCTCGAGTCCCACTACCTCTCCGGCGGCAACGTCGCCCGGGTGGTCAACGCCCTGATCTCGGCCGGCAAGGCGGGAATTCCGCTCGACTTCAAGCAGGCCACGGCCATCGACCTGGCTGGTCGCGACGTGTTCGAGGCGGTGCAGGTGAGCGTGAACCCGAAGGTCATCACGACGCCGAAGGTGGCGGCCATGGCCAAGGACGGCATTCAGCTGCTGGCCCTGGCCCGGGTGACGGTCCGCGCCAACATCAACCGGCTGGTCGGTGGCGCGGGCGAGGAGACGATCCTGGCCCGGGTCGGCGAGGGTATCGTCAGCACGATCGGCTCGGCGGTGAGCCACAAGGCGGTACTCGAGAATCCGGACATGATCTCGAAGACGGTGCTGGCCAAGGGTCTCGACGCCGGGACCGCGTTCGAAATCCTCTCGATCGACATCGCCGACGTCGACGTCGGCAAGAACATCGGCGCCGAGCTCCAGACCGACCAGGCCGAGGCGGACAAGCGCATTGCCCAGGCCAAGGCGGAAGAACGGCGCGCGCTGGCCGTCGCCATGGAGCAGGAGTACAAGGCGGGAGTCCAGAAAGAGCGCGCCAAGCTGGTGGCCGCCGAAGCCGAGATCCCGATGGCCATGGCCGAGGCGTTCCGGCGCGGCACCCTGGGTGTCATGGACTACCAGCGGTACCGGAACCTCGAGGCTGACACCCAGATGCGGCAGGCCATTTCCGGCCAGACCGAGCCCGGTCCGAGCGGACCGTTGAGCAGCTGATGGAACTGTTCATCCTGATTCTGCTGTTCGTGGCCGGCAGCCTGCTCCAGGCGGCCGGCAAGCGGAAGCAGAATCAAGGACCGCCCGACACCGTCGACGACGGCGAGGCGGCCGAGCCCGATCTGATGGCCGAGATCCGCAAGGCCATGGAGCAGCTCAAGGAGCAGCGGGAAGGCCGGCAGCCGCGGCAGGACCTGCCCGGCCGGCGACCGCCCATTGGCCAGTTCCCGGCTCGGCCCCTGCCGACTCGTCGGCCGGCCCCCGAGGTCTTCGAAGATGACGAGGACGTCGAGGAAGCGGTGTCGCTGGAGTCCGAGCCAGTGGTCGAGAGCCTCGAAACCGAGGTGGTGCGACCGGAACGGGAAGTCGTCGATCAGGACGATCAGGCGGAGGCGCTGCTGGCCCGTCGGGTCAAGTGGGCCGAGGACCACGGCAAGCGTCTCAGTCTGGCTGACCACCGCGCGTTCGACAAGCAGATCCGCGAGGCGCAGCCGGTGGTTCCGGATCCCGCCATTGCCCGTCGAAACCTGATCCGCCAGCGGATGATCTGGGGCGAAATCCTGGGCCAACCCCTGGCGCTGCGGCCCCCGCGCGAACCCTGACGCCTCGAGGCGAGCCGGCGTCAGGCCGGCCGCCTCAGGCGTTGCGCCGAGGTCCGAACCGCTCTTCGTAGCGGGCCATGCACTCCGTGATGATCCGCCGCGCCGCCGCCGCGTCGCC
>JAEUJH010000582.1 GCA_016794825.1 Gemmatimonadota bacterium | reverse complement strand
AACGGCTTGGTCAGGAAGTCGTCGGCGCCGAGTTCGAGCACGCGGACCTCGTTGTCCTCGTCGCCCTTGGCGGTCAACACGATGACCGGAAGGTTCCGGGTAACCTCGCGCGACCGGATCTGGGACAGGACCGTGTAGCCGTCGACCCCCGGCAGGTTGAGATCGAGGATCATGACGTCGGGGTTCCCCCGATCGACCTCGGCCAGCGCCTCGGCGCCGTCGCGGGCCTCGAGGATGGTGTACCCCTGCCGCTCCAGGAGATCGCGCATGGCGCGTCGGAGTTGATCCTCGTCGTCGACCAGGAGAACGACCGCGCCCTTCCGGGTAATCTCGAACCGGGCGGGCGGCAGCTCTTCCTCGTCGATCAGCTCGAACGCCGTCAGCGGGTCGGGCTCCGAGGTCCGGGCCGGCGCCGGGCGACTGGGCGCGGGGGCGGGCGGCGGGGCAACCGGGGCCGCGACGGCGCCCGAGGGACGGGCGGCCGGCTTGACCCCCACGGCACCGTCGACGTCCTCCTTGGGCGGGTCGGTGACGCGCAGCGCCTCGTCGATCGAGGTCTCGCCCCGGAGCACGTGGCGGATCCCGCTCTCGAACAGGGACCGCATGCCGCCCTTCTTGGCGGCCAGCGCGATCTGATCGGCGGTGGCGCCCGCGCTGACCAGACGCTCGATGGCCGGCGACATCGCCATCACTTCGACGATGGCGAAGCGGCCCCGATATCCGGTCTCGGCGCACTCCGGACAGCCCACCGCCTTGAACCGGGGCGCGGTGGCCGGGAGGTACTTGGCGACGCGTTCCGGCACCGGATCGGTGTCGGGCACCTTGCAGGTCGGGCAGAGCCGCCGCATCAACCGCTGGGCGACGATTCCGCGCAGCGCCGACCCGATCTTGTACGCCTCCATCCCGATGTCGAGGAGACGGGTGACCGTGTTCGGCGCGTCGTTGGTGTGCAGCGTCGACAGCACCAGGTGGCCGGTGAGCGAGGCCTGGACGGCGATCTGCGCCGTCTCGCGGTCACGAATTTCGCCGACCAGAACCACGTCGGGGTCCTGACGGAGGATCGACCGAAGCGCGGCCGGGAAGGTCAGGCCCGCCTTCTCGTTGATCTGGACCTGCACGATGTTGGACCCGAGCCGGTATTCGACCGGATCTTCGACCGTGACGATGTTGACGCCCTCGCCCTGGACCGTGCGGAGCGCGGCGTAGAGCGTGGTGGTCTTTCCCGACCCGGTCGGCCCGGTGACGAGGAGGATGCCCTCCTTGTTGTCGAGCAGCTTCCGGATGATCTCGCGCTCGTCGGCCTCGTAGCCCAGCGCGTCCAGCGAGAGCAGCGTGGCCTTCGTGTTCAGGATCCGGATGACGACCTTCTCGCCCAGCGAGGCCGGCAGGGTCGACACCCGGAGGTCGACGGGGTTCCCGTTGACCGCCACCCGGCAGCGTCCGTCCTGGGGTCGGAGCCGGTCGGCAATGTCCATCCCGGACATGATCTTGATTCGCGAAATCAGCGGCACCCCGGCCGACCGGGGGATCTTCATGACTTGCCGCAGCACCCCGTCGATCCGGTAGCGGACGATGACGCCGCCCTCGGCGGGCTCGATGTGGACGTCGCTGGCCCGGCTGGTGATCCCGTCGGCCAGCAGGGTGTCCACCAGCTTGATGATCGGACGAGCCCGCGCCTCGTCGGCCGTGGTGCCGAGATCGTCCGGCTCGTCGGAGAGCTGGGTGATTTCGGTGTCCTCGGCGATCCCGTCGAGCAGCTTCTCTACCAGGTCGTCGGGCCGATAGACCTCTTCGAGTTTTTCGCGGATCCTGGTCGGCGAACAGAGGAGGAGCCGAACCTCGAGCCCGGTCGCGAACGCCAGCATCTTCTCGGCGTCCATGTCGAACGGGTTGGCGGTGGCGATGTCGAGCCAGCTGTCGGTGGCGCGGAGCGGAATGACGTTGAACTTCCGGGCCAGCTGTTCGGGCACCTGGTCGGCCACCCGCCGGTCCATCTGGTTCAGGTCGGCCACCTGCATCCGGAACCGGGCCGACACCGCCTGCAGAATGTCGTCCTCGGCCAGCAACCGCCGATCCAGAATGGCCTGCCAGAGCGAGGGCGCCGGGCCGCTGGCCTGCCGACGAAGATCGGCGACGGTCGCTTCGGGTAGAAGCGCCCCCAGGGCAGGTACCAGCCACTCGTCGGCGAACTGCGTCATGGCCCTTTCCGGTCCAGGTGTGGTATTGAGCCTACAAAGATAGACGAACAGGGTGTCAGGCGGGCGTCAGTC
>JAEUJH010000491.1 GCA_016794825.1 Gemmatimonadota bacterium | reverse complement strand
CGTCAGCTGGAATCGCGCCGCCGAAACCATCTACGGGTGGCCCGCCGCCGAGGTCGTCGGCAAGACTCTTCGCCAGGTCATCCCGACCGCGTACGTCACCGGCAGTCGCGAGGAGGCGATCCGCGACCTCGAAACCAAGGGATTCTGGCGGGGCGAGTTGCTGATGACCCGACGGGACGGCACCACCCGGTCGATCTTTGCCTCGGTGTCCCGCACGGTCGGAAGCGACGGACGCCCGACCGGCGCCGTGGCGGTCAATCGCGACATCACCGACCGGAAACAACTCGAGGCGGCACTGGCCCAGTCGCAACGAATGGAATCGGTCGGGCGGCTGGCCGGCGGGGTGGCGCACGACTTCAACAATGCCCTGCAGGCCATCCTCAACCTCGCCGAGCTGGCCCTCGATCGGATCGGTCCGGATCACAA
Organism: Gemmatimonadota bacterium; assembly: GCA_016794825.1. GTDB lineage: Bacteria > Gemmatimonadota > Gemmatimonadetes > Gemmatimonadales > GWC2-71-9 > SHZU01. The sequence goes on along the minus strand of JAEUJH010000491.1, from coordinate 1,256 downwards.
GGTCGCGGCCGACCTGCGCGGCATCCAGGCCACCGCCCGACGATCGGCCGATCTGGCCCGCCAGCTCCTCGCCTTTGCCCGCCAGCAGACGGCGCAGCCCCGCGTCGTCGATCTCAACGAGCGAGCGGCCGCCATCCGGGACATGCTCGAACGGCTGATCGGCGAGGACATCACCATCGACTGGCAGACCGCGCCCGACCTGTGGCCGGTTCGGATCGACCCCTCACAGGTCGATCAGATCCTCACCAACCTCGCCGTGAACTCCCGCGACGCGATCCGCGGGGCCGGCACGGTCCGGATCCGGACCGCAAACCGCGAGATCGGGGACGAGCGGGCCAGCGTCTACCCTGGCTCACCGCCGGGCGACTATGTCGAGCTGACGGTGGAGGACGACGGCGTCGGGATGGACGCCGCCACCGCGGAACGGGCCTTCGATCCGTTCTTCACCACCAAGGAGGTGGGCAAGGGAACCGGCCTGGGACTCGCCGTCGTCTACGGCATCGTCAAGCAGTATCGCGGTCTCGTCGAGGTGGAGAGCGCGCCGGGGCGGGGCACCGTGATCCGGATCCTGCTGCCGGCGTGGCGCGGCGGGCCCGACGCCGAGCCGGCGGACCCGACCTCGACCCGATCCCCCAAGGGGCAGGAGACCATTCTCGTCGTCGAGGACGAGGAACAGATCCTCTCGCTGGCCCGCCGCGCCCTCGAACGCGAGGGGTATCGAGTCGTGTCGTTCGGCAATCCGCTCGAGGCGCTCGAGGCCGTGGTCAATGGCGGCAACGTAATCGACCTGCTCGTCACCGACGTGGTGATGCCGGGCCTGACCGGGCGGGACCTGGCCCGACGAATCCAGGCGGTCCGGCCCGGCACGCCCTGCCTGTTCATGTCGGGCTACCCAGCCGACGTCATCGCCGACCACGGCGTCGTCGAGGAAGGCATCGAGTTGCTGCAGAAGCCCTTCACGGTCCGGGAGCTGGCCGACAAGGTCCGGACCATGCTCGACCGCTGACTACTGCCGTCGCTGCCGGAGAATCGCCTCGAGCACGACCCGGTCGATCTGGCCGTCCATCCGGACCCGAACGTCGTAATTCTCCCAGTACATGAAGTCGCGAAGGGCCGCCAGGAACTGCGGCGTCGCGGACCCCTGCGGCGCCGACAGCCACTTGGTCGGCTGGTCGGTCGGCTCCCGCAGGAGGATCGGTTCGAGCTGCGCCACGATCGCCGGGGTGATCGGCGTCAGGTCGGCGGGGTCGCTCGGG
>JAEUJH010000425.1 GCA_016794825.1 Gemmatimonadota bacterium | reverse complement strand
CAGCCACCATTCGTCGATCGTGATCGGATCGAGGGCCTCGTTGTACGGCCCGGTGCCGGTGGAGGCGTACAGGTACGTGACCGACTCGTGGAGGTCATGCATGATGGTGGGCGTCCACCGGAGGAAGAACCGGTTGACGTTGCGGGTCAGCGCCAGGAACTGCCCCATGCCGTCGCGGTTGTTGTCGTGGGCGACGTACTTCCCCCAGTACATCAGCGGGAGCCGCTGGGCACCGGCCGGGAGCTTCTTATTGTAGTAGTAGGTGTCGACCTGCTTTTCGCGGCCGTCCACCTCGATGACCGGTGTGATGATGGTGATGACGTTGGCGCGAATGGCCTGAATGAACGGCGTTTCGGCCACCGCGAGCCGGTAGGTCAGCTCCATCAGCATTTCGGGCCCGCCGTTTTCGGGCGAGTGCATGCCGCTCGTGATCCAGTAGATCGGCTTGGCCGTGCCGATCAGGCGGCGGGCCTCGGCTTCCGAGGTCTTCCGCGGGTCGGTCAGCGCGGCCAGCATGCCGCGGTAGCGCTCCAGTTGCCTGATGGTGGCCGGGTCCGAAATGGCCACGGCGACCATGTCGCGTCCCTCTTCCGTCTTCCCGATCGTCCAGTAGAGGACCCGGTCGGAGGCCCGGTCGACGGCCTCCAGGTAGCGATGGATGTCCTTGGCGTAGGTCAGCTCGCCCGGAGTCCCGACGATCCGGCCCAGGAACTTGAGCGGGGTCGGCACGGTGGCGGAGGCGGGGAGGTGGTCGACCAGTTCGGTCGAGATCCGGGGATCGCGGAGGTATTCCTTGATCTTACGGGTGTACTCCTGATCGATCGCCTGGCCGAACACCGCCTGAGGGACCGCGGCCACCAAGGCGGCCTGGATGGCCACGCGGATGGCCAGACGGAAGGACTTCGTCGCCACTGACATTGAACCAGCTCCTTCGAGAACCGGTTGTAGATGAGGGGGTGCCGGGCAGCGGGCGGCCGGCGCGCGGACTCCAAAGATACGCTCGAAGCGCGAGGGCCGTTGGCCGCGGGCCCGGCGACCCGAGACCGGCCCAGGGGGGGGGCCATGCCCGGAGGCGTAACGCAATGCCACGAGGGGATTTGCCGGGGGTGCTTCCGGCCTGGCCAGGGCCGACTGGCCGCCCTGAAACGGGGCCAAATGGGCCCGGGATTTGCCTGACGGGGTGAGCGAGTACCCCGGGGACGTTCCATACCGGGCCGCCGGAATCGTCGCCAATCCAGGTCGGAGCCATCAGCGCATGTCGGTGATCGAGCGTTTCCACGCTGTCCTCAAGAAGGCGGTCGAAGTCGACGCCTCGGACGTTCATGTCTCGGCCGGGGGGCCGTTTCGGCTCCGGCTCCGGGGCAAGATCGTGTCGGTGACCGGGGTCCCGCCGCTGGAGCCGGCCGACACCTGGTTGATCGCGCGGGAGGTGCTGGTCGGCGCCAAGCGAGCCACGCCGGAATCGGTCGAAGGCGTCCTCCAGGATCTCCGGGAAGCGGACTGCTCGTATTCGGTGCCCGGGGTCGGGCGTTTCCGGGTCAACGTCTGCAGTCAGCGGGGATCGCTGGCGGCGGTTCTCCGCCACATCCCGATGACCGCGCCGAATTTCGAGCAGCTCGGCCTGCCCGAGGTCCTCGAAGACATCACGATG
>JAEUJH010000378.1 GCA_016794825.1 Gemmatimonadota bacterium | reverse complement strand
CCAGAGCCAGTTGCCCGCGTTCTTGTCGGCTCGGAGCCGAGCCCGGAGTCCGGTCAGGGAGGTGGCGGTCGGGTCGACGTCGCGCGCTCGGAAGTCGGGCCGCTGGAAGTAGCGGGCCGACGCCGTCTGGATGGCCGTGATGGCGGCCGGGTCGCCCTCGACGTAGCTCCCGCCGATGTCGCCGGAAATTTCGTAGCGTCCCTTCTGGAACCGGAGGACCCAGTCGGCGCCACCCGCCACCGCCCGGCGCGAGAGCACCGTCGCGAGCGCGGCGCCATCGCCGAACGATCGATGCATTCCGGACGCGATCAACCCGACCGTGGACGCGTCCTCGCCGAACTGCTGCTGGAGCCGGATCACCCCGAACTGGGCCCGCGGTTCGACCTCGGTGCGCTGGATCCGGTTCGGGAGCGAGTCGAAGGAACGGGCAAACTCCCGGTCGGTGACCGCCGCGAGCGCCCCGATCGACAGCCCCCGTCCCAGCTGACCGGTCAGTTTGGCGGCGCCGAGGATGGTGGTGTTCGAGGGAGCGGCGACGAAGTCGCCGGAGGCCTCGCCTCGGGGGCGTCCTCCGATCCGGCGGCTGTAGAAGTAGCTCGGGACGGTGCTCCGGAGGAGCTGGCTTCCCTCGGTAAAGAACGGACGCCGCTCGTCGAAGAAGGTCTCGAACGCGGTCAGGTTGACCTCGGCCGGATCCGCCTCGACCTGGCCGAAGTCCGGGTTGACGGTCGCGTCGATCGTCAGGTTGGGTCCGAGGCCCATCTTGAAATCGGCGCCGGCGCGGGCGGAGACCGACCGGCCGTCGGGGTCGAGCACGTTGGCCGGATCGGGCGCGCCCGCAAAGGTGCCGCTCGACGCGACGTACGGAACCAGTTCGATCCGGCGCGAGGGCTTGATCCCGTCGATGCCGGCCAGGGTGCCGAAGCGGGACACGAACCCGGTCTCGTTCCGGGGCACGACCACCCAGAAGATGTCCTCGTTCCGGTTGGGGATCCACCGATTCAGGTTGAGTCCCCAGAGCTGGGCCGGACGCCTGGCGAACCGGAGCTGCGAGAACGGAATCCGGAACTCGGCCGTCCATCCGGTCGAGTCGAACGCCACCTTGGCGTCCCAGACCGGATCGAACGTAAAGTCGCGGCCGAACTCGTCGTCGCGGGGATGGTAGTAGTCGCGTCGGACCCCGCCCGAGGTCACCGAAAAGCTGTAGGCCGTGCGGCGGTCGAGGAACGGGTCGAGCGAGACCGTGATGTGCTCGGCGCTCCCGTACTGGTCCCGTCGGGTCAAGTTCCGTGGAATGGAGGAAGGATCCCGGCTCCACATCCGGGCGGCCACGTACAGGGCCCGGTCGTCGAACAGGAAGGCGACCGCGGTCCGATCACTCGGCTCGCCGCCTTCGACCGGTTCCTTGGTCCTGAAGTCCGACACGAACGGAACCGTTCGCCAGGCCGGATCGTCGAGCCGACCATCGATCCGGGGCGCGGCGCCGGAGACGGGTGCGGCAACGGCCCGCTTCGGCGCGGGCGGCTCGGGCGACTGAGCCATGGCCGCGCTGGTCGCGAGCAGGGCAGTGGCAAACGTACGGACCAGGAGCATTGGCGGCGGAATCCATCGGCAGGAGTACTCGCGGCTTCGTGCAGGGGAAGATAACGACCCGGGGAGCCCGGTTCATCCGGTTCCCAAGCCCGCGTTGCCACGATACTTTGGGGGGCCTCTGGATCCAGGCGAATCGACCCGCCGGATTCCACGGCCTCCTTCATGATCACGCAACCCTACGAGTTCCTCAACTTCGTTGGTTTCCTGACTACCTCGGCGCTGGCGGCCATGCTCGCCAGCGTCCTGACGTGGCTCGGGCTGACGTACCGCCACCGCTACCATCGGCTCTGGGCCTGGGGCTGGGCGGCCACCGCGTCGGCCCA
>JAEUJH010000338.1 GCA_016794825.1 Gemmatimonadota bacterium | reverse complement strand
AGCGCGGCGGCCAGCATGGCATTCCAACCGGCGTACCGGGTCGGGTCGACCGCGGGCGCGGTCCGGCGGGCCCGCGCCGCCCGGAGTTTGTCGATGGCCGAGCGCACCAGAGCGTCCGCCCGCGCGGGCTCGAGGCCCAGCTCGGCCGCGACCCGTTCGATCGGCACCGCCAGGAAGAGGACGCTCCGGGCCGGCCCGTGCGGCATTCGGCTTCCGGCGTCATCCAGGCCGAAATACCCGGCGGCCGCCCGGCGCTCCGGTTCATCGAGCACTTCTTCGAGTTCCGCCGCACTCCAGGTGAAGTAGCTCCCGTCGTCGTCATGACCGAGATCCGCATCCTGGCTCGCGCCGAATCCGCCGGCGCCATCCGCCAGGGCGTCCCGGATCCAGCGCACCGTGTCGCGGACCACGTCGCGATCGCCGGGGCGGCCGAGCATCCGGGCCGCCTTGACGTAACAGCGGAGGAGTTCGGCGTTGTCGGTGGCCAGCTTTTCGAAATGGGGAATCCGCCACCGCCGATCCGTGGCGTACCGATGGAACCCACCGCCCAGGTGATCCCGAAAGCCGCCGGTGGCCATCGCGTCGAGCGCGTCCGTCGCCACGACCCTGGCGCGGTCGTCGCCCGTGGTCCGCCACCAGTCGAGCAGGAGCGACACGGCCGCGGGATGGGGGAACTTCGGCTCGGTCCCGAAACCGCCGTGCTCGGGATCGGCCGCCGCGAGGATCCGTTCGATTCCGGCGTCGAGGACGACTCGCTCGGCCCGGCCGCCAGCCGCCTCGTCGAGCACCCCGACCACGAAGTCGCGCAACTGCGCCGCCTGCAGCGCCACCCGCTCGGGCTCGGCGCGATAGACGTGCGCCACCCGCCGCAGCACGGACAGGAACCCCGGCCGGCCGCCGGTCCCGTCGGGCGGGAAGTACGTACCGCCGAAGAAGACCTCGCCCCGGGCATTCAGGAACGCGGTCAGCGGCCAGCCTCCCTGGCGGACCAGGGCCTGGACGGCGCGCTGATAGCGGGCGTCGACGTCGGGACGTTCGTCCCGGTCGACCTTGATGGCCACGAAATGCTGGTTGAGGAACTCGGCCACCGCCGGATCCTGGTACGACTCGTCGTCCATGACGTGGCACCAGTGACACCAGGCGGCCCCGATGTCGAGCAGCACCGGCTTGCCGTCGGCCGCCGCCCGTTCGAAGGGCTCGGCGCCCCAGGGATACCAGTGAACGGGTTGATCGGCCGCGGCCCGGAGATAGGCCGACCGAGCGGCGCCAAGGCGATTGGACATCGGGGAAAGGTAGCCGGCCGATCGACCTTGGGCGGTCATGGGAAACGCCCTATCTTTCCATCCCATGGCCGACATCGATTCCGCCCGCCGCGAAGCGATCCGGATCCTCTGCCTCGCGCAGGCCAGCGACCAGTTGTCGGTCGACGCCTTCGAAACCCGGCTCGAACAGGTCCGGCACGCGCCCAACGCGGCCACCCTGGCGGCCATCCTGGCCGACCTCGATCAGGCCGCGCTCCCCGTCCCGCTGACGACCACCTCCTCGCTCGAGGCCATCGGGCCCCGGACCGACGAGATGGCTCCGGTGTCACCCGCCGAGTTCCTCCGGCTGGCCAGCGTGTTCGGCTCGACCGCCCGGGCCGGTTCCTGGACCGTTCCCCTGGCCATCGAAGCCCGGGTCCTCCTCGGGGAAATGACGATCGACCTCCGGGACGCCGTGTTCGGCTCCGACGTGGTCGACATCGAGATCGACGTGGCCCTTGGATCGTTCACGCTGATCGTGCCGGCGGGCACCCAGGTCGAGAACGAAGTGACCGAGACGCTCTCGTCGTCCACCCATTCGGTCCGCAGCGCCCGCGGCGCCCGGCCCAACGGGCTCCTGGTCCGGCTCCAGGGCAAGGCGCTGCTGGCGTCGGTCGAGGTCAAGGAACGGTTCCCCTCCGGCCAGGGCAAGCCGCCGAGCATGCTGCAGCGCCTGCTCGGCGGCGACTGAACGCCGCCTAACGTTTCCTGGAGGACCGGGCCGCCCGTGGGGCGGCCTTTTTCTTGGCCGGCTTGGCGCCCCGCCGCGGCCGACCGGCGCGGGGAGCGGCGACCACCGGCGCCGTCAGGCTGGCCGAGGGACAGAGGGAGGCGAGCGGGCACCGATCGCACTGCGGCCGCCGGGCAATGCAGACCTGCCGCCCGTGGGTGATCAGCCAGTGCGACACCTGGGTCCAGTGCTTCCGCGGCACCAGTTCCATCAGGTCGCGCTCGATCTTCTCGGCGTCGGTGTGGCGGGTCAGCCCGAGGAGCCGGGAGAGGCGGGTGACGTGGGTGTCGACCACGACCCCTTCGTCGATCCCGAACGCGTTGCCCAGGACCACGTTGGCAGTCTTCCGGCCGACCCCCGGGAGGACCCGGAGAGACTCCATGTCGCGCGGAACCTCGCCGCCGTGGCGCTCGGTCACCGCGGCGGCCATGCCGAGGAGGCTCCGGGTCTTGTTCCGGAAGAAGCCGGTCGAGCGGATCAACGCTTCGACGTCCTCGGCCCGGGCCGCCGCCAGGTCGGGCGCGGTCGGGTATTTGAGGAAGAGCGCGGGGGTCACCATGTTGACCCGCGCGTCGGTGCACTGGGCCGAGAGAATGGTCGCCACCAGCAGTTCGAACGGCGTCCGGTGGTCCAGCGCGCAATGCGCGTCCGGATAGCTGGCCTCGAGGGTGGCCAGGATCCGACTGGCCCGCTCCCTGGTCGCCGCCGAGGGGCCGGCCATCAGGCGCCCCGCTTCCGGGCAAATTCGAGAAACCCATCGACCCCGCGCGCGTTGAGCACGTCGGCGCTGGTGAGCCACGCCTTGCGGGCCATCAGCACGCCGTAGTCGACGTTGTCGAGCCCGGCCCGGGAGTGCGCGTCCGCCCCGATCGAGATCTGGACGCCCGCCGCCCGGGCCTGACGGACCAGACGCCAGTCGAGATCGAGCCGCTGCGGATCGGCGTTGATCTCGATGGCCACCATTCGCTCGGCGGCCTTGGCGAACAACCGCTCGACGTCGAGCTGGTACGGGTCGCGCGAGAGGAGCAGCCGCCCAGTCAGATGGCCGAGGATGGTGACGTAGGGGTTGTCCATGGCCGTCAGGAACCGCGCGGTCATCTGCTCCCGGTTCATCTCGAACCGGTTGTGCACCGAGGCGATGACGAAGTCGAAGCCGGCCAGGAGTTCGTCGGGATAGCCGAGCCGCCCATCGGCCAGGATGTCGGCCTCGATCCCCTTGAGGACCCGGGCGCCCCGCCCCTCCGCGTTGGCCGCGTCGATCTCGGCCCACTGGAGCCGGATGTCCGCCTCGCTCAGGCCACCGACGTACGCCGCCGTGCCACTGTGATCGGTGACGCCGACGTACTGATACCCGAGTTCGCCGCACACGGTGGCCAGGTCGCGCACCGAGAAGCTGCCATCGGAATAGCTGGTGTGACAGTGAATCAGGCCCCGGAGGTCGGGGCGGCTCACCAGCGCCGGCAATCCGGTCGCGGCGGCCGCGACTTCGCCGGTGCCCTCGCGCAGCTCGGGCGGGACCCATTCGAGACCGAGCGCCTGATAGACGGCGGCCTCGTCGGGCGTCGGGACGAACTCGCTGCCCCGCCAGAGCGCCGCGCCCCGCAGGGTACAGCCCCGCTCCGCGGCCCGCGCCACCAGATCGGCCAGATGCCGTTCGCCTCCCGTGGCTTGGATCAGCACCGCGCCGAGGTTGGCGCTCGGCGTCACCACCACCTGGCAGCTCTCGCCGCCCGCGAACCGCACGGTGGCGCGCCGCTCGTCGTGGCCGCCGAACTCGTCGACCCCCGGCAACTTGGCGATGGCCTTGAGGACGTCCTCGGGCGGGTGATCGGCCACCAGGACGATGACGACTTCCTGAACCAGCTCGAGGCCGCGCCGGACCTCGCCCGCCACCACCGCGGCCGTCACCCCCGGCACCCGCTCGAGCGCCGATCG
>JAEUJH010000334.1 GCA_016794825.1 Gemmatimonadota bacterium | reverse complement strand
GGCTACCAGTTCCGGCACCCGTCCCTCGGCCCGGCCCTGGCGCACGTGCTGGGCGCCCGCCCCTGACCATGTCCCGGCGAGCGGTGGTGCTCCTCAGCGGCGGCCTCGACTCGGCCACGGCCCTGGCCGTGGCCCGAGCCCTCGGCCTGGAGCCGTGGGCGCTCAGTTTCCGCTATGGCCAGCGCCACGCCGGCGAGATCGAGGCGGCCCGGGCCGTGGCCCGTCACCAGGAAGTGGCCCAGCATCGGATCGTCGACATCGATCTCCGGGCCTTCGGCGGATCCGCCCTGACGGCCGACATCGCGGTGCCCGAACGCGACGCCGACCAACCCGCGGCGCCGGGCATCCCGATCACCTACGTCCCGGCCCGCAACACGATCTTCCTCTCGTACGCGCTCGCCTGGGCCGAGGTCCTCGACGCCACGGACATCGTCATCGGCGTCAACGCCGTCGACTACAGCGGGTACCCGGATTGCCGGCCGGAGTACATCGCCGCCTTCCAGGCCATGGCCAACCTCGCCACCCGGACCGCGGTGGAGGGCCGCCCCCTCACCATTCACTCGCCGCTGATCTGGCTCTCCAAGGCCGACATCATCCGCCGCGGGCTCGCCCTCGGCGTCGACTTCGGCCTGACCCGGAGTTGCTACCAGCTCGACGACGAGGGACGGTCCTGCGGGCGGTGCGACAGCTGTCGGATCCGGCTGGCCGGATTCGCCGAGGTCGGGGTGCCCGATCCGGCGCCGTACCGTCCAGCATGAGCTACGCGGTCAAGGAGATCTACTACACCCTCCAGGGCGAGGGCGCTCAGACCGGGCGAGCCGCGGTCTTTTGCCGCTTTGCGGGCTGCAACCTGTGGACCGGCCGCGAACGCGATCGCGCCGACGCGATCTGTCAGTTCTGTGACACCGATTTCGTCGGGACGGATGGGGAGGGCGGCGGCCGATTTGCCACGGCCGCCGACCTTGCCGCGGCCGTGGCGGCCGCGTGGGGCGGCGGGCGGGAACGCGGCCAGCCCCTGGTCGTCTGCACCGGCGGCGAGCCCCTTCTCCAGCTCGACGACGCGGCCATCGAGGCGCTGCACGACCGGGGCTTCGACATCGCCGTCGAGACCAACGGAACCCAGCCGGTTCCACCCGGCATCGACTGGGTCTGCGTCAGCCCCAAGGCCGGAGCCGATCTGGTGGTGGCCCGGGGAGACGAACTCAAGCTCGTCTACCCGCAACCAACGGCGCTGCCGGAACGCTTTGCCAACCTGGATTTCCGCCATTTCTTCCTGCAGCCGATGGACGGACCCTCCCGGGACGAGCACACCCGGGCGGCGATCGCCTACTGCCTGGAGCACCCCCAGTGGCGGCTGTCCCTCCAGACCCATAAGTTGACGGGACTCAAATAATTCCCGTGTACTCCGACCGCATCCACCACGCCTTCGCCTTCGCGGCCAAACACTATCCGGAGCCAATCTCCCGATATGATGGCCAGTCGTGCCTGATCAAGGCCTCCAGCGTCGCCGTCATCCTCGCCCGGCACGGGGTCGAGGAATCGACGATCGTCGCCAGCATCCTCAAGCAGCTGGTCGACGCCTGTCCCTATCCCCGGCAGGAATCCCTGGCCCGCGAAATCCTCGCCAAGTTCGGACCCACGGTGGCGTTTGCCGTCGAGGCGGCCGCCGAGCCGCGGTTCGACGTGCTGGGGCGGGAACGGACCTGGAAGGCAGCCCGGTTCGAATATCTGACCCGGTTGGCGGCCGCCGCGCCCTCGGCCGTGGACGTGTGCGTTGCCGACGAACTCCACCGAATCGGCGCGGCATTGGTGTCGATCCGCCGCCTCGGCGTCGAGTACACCGAGGTCGGGGGCGTTCCGTCGGAGGACACCCACTGGTGGCTCGCCACCATGGGCGAGATGCTGGCCGGACATCCGACCTGGACCAGACAGGAAATGCTGAGCGAGTTCCGCCGACTGGCGGCGGAACTCGCTCAACGACTGCGGGACGGAGGCGCCTGACCCGAAGCTAGTGGCTCTTCTTGGCCTCTTTCGGCTCCTTCTTGCCCTTCTCCTCCCCGTGTTCCTTGGCGTCGCCCTTGGCGCCATGCTCACCCTCGGCGGCAGCCGCCTTCGGATGGCGGATCGCCTCCTCCTGCTCCTTGGCCAGCTTCGAATAGCCCGCCGCGAAGCTCGTGTTCACGTGGACCACGGCGTCGTTGAGGCTCCGGAAGGCGTAGTCGTCCGTAATGACCGGGAGCTTGTCGGCGACCTTCTGGTCGGTCACGGTCTGCCCGGCCGGGACGTAGCGATGAGCCGGGATGGTGACCCCGATGACCTTCGCTCCCGGTTCGATGACCGCGCCCTCGCCAACCTTGGCCTTGAAGACCATGGCCTGCATCCCGACGAAGACGTTGTCGTCGATCTGGGCGGGACCGTGCACCAGAGCCTGGTGTGCCAGCGAAACCCGCTTGCCGATGTAGACCGCGTAGTCGCGGCCCCCGACCGAATAGGTGCGATTGGGAACGACCTTGCCCTCCTGGGTCGTCTCGAGAGCGTGGACGACCACCCCGTCCTGGACGTTGGCACCGTCGCCGAGGAAGATCGGCTGGCCTTCGTCACCGCGGATCGAGGCAAACGGGGCGACGTAGACCGCCTTGCCAAGGCGGACATGGCCGACGACGCTGGCCAGCGGGTCGACGAACGACGAGGCATCGAGCGTCGGGCTTTCGATGTCCTCGTTGAAATCGGTCTCGACGTTGGGCCGCCCCTTCGCGAACCCACGCGCCGGCATGGCCTCGGCCAGCGCGATCCGGACGCTGTCGAGCGCTCGCTGGAGCGCCACCAGGTCCTCGCCGCTCTGCTTGACTTCCCGGCCCGTGGCCGCGATCACCCCCAGCAACAGCGCTCCCCCGAACGAGGCCGCCCCGGTGGCGACCAGCTTCATTGCGAACATGTTCCTCTCCCTTTGGCACAGAGCCTGCCCACGGTATGAGGGACATTATCGGCCTTGGGGCCGGAACCTTAAGCCAACGCTGGACTTGCGGCGCTTTCCCTGAGCGCCGGGTCGGCTTTACTATTGAGCATGAGCGGCGAACCCACTGCGATTTCCACGGCTGATGGCCTGACCAGCGCGTTTGCGCAGGCCTGCCGGCAGGCCCGTTCGGAGGGAGAACTCCTCGAGCGGTGTCGGAAAGTGCTGACCGATCGGCTCAATTCCGATCGGGTCTGGTTTGCCATTACGCCGCCGGACCGGTCCGTCATCTGGGTCGGGCCGGACCCGATTCCCACCGAACGGGTCGAACTGGTCCGGTACGCCTCGAACGGGACCGAGATCGTCATTTCGACGGACCCGAGCCTGGCCGAGGGTCTCAAGCCGATTGCGTTCCAGCTCGGCTTTGGGGTGTCGCTGGTCCTCGACCTGCGAAGCGTCCTGGTCGAACGGCAGCTGGCACTCGACGACTCGGTCTTCCAGCTCCGGGCCCTCCGGCAGGTCGCCCGGTTGCTGTCGTCGGCCCATTCCACCGACGAGAGCGAGCACCTGGTGCTCGACTTCATGGCGGAGGTGTTCTTTGCCTGGTGGGCCTGCCTCTATCGGCCCAGCGGCGCGGCGTTCATTCCGAAATCGCTCCGGTCGCTCGACCGCGACCGAGTCCCCGAAAGCATCGGCCGCGAGGAACTCGAGGCGGTGTTGCCGCTCGGCGGCGGAATCGCCGACCCCGGTGAGGTCGGCCTGGCGGGGCTGTTGCCCAAGGGGACCGAACTGCTGATCCCATTCGACGCCGGCGGCGAGCGCGTCGGCCTCCTGATCCTGGGCGCCCGCCTGAACGGCCTGGCCTACGGTCGCGCCGAGCGCGACCTGGCGGCTACCCTCGCGTTTGCCGGCGCCATCGCCCTCAAGAACGCGGAGCTGGTCGAACGACTCCAGAACGCCGCGACCACCGATCAGCTGACCGGCCTGTTCAACCGACGGGCCCTCGAAGAACGACTCGAGGCGGAAATCTCCCGGAGCGTGCGGCATCAGATCCGCACCACCGTCGCCATGATCGACCTCGATCGGTTCAAGGTGATCAACGACACCCTGGGCCACGCCGCCGGCGACCGCTACCTGGTGCTGGTGAGCCAGCTGCTCCGCCGCCACGTTCGGACCCTCGACGTGGTCGGACGGCTGGGCGGCGACGAGTTCCTGGTGGTGCTGCCGATGACCAATCCGGCCGAAGCCAAGCTGTTCGTCCAACGAGTTCTGACAGCTTTTGCCGACTTGGTGACAGAATACCCCGAGTTCGGCCAGGGCAGTCTCAGCATCGGGATTGCCGAGGCTCCTCGCGACGGGCTGACCCCGGCGGCTGTCATGGCCGCCGCGGACGCCGCTCTCTACGCCGCCAAGCGGCAGGGCGGCGCCGCGGTGATCACGGCCGGCACCGAGTGAGCGCGCTCGACCCCGCCGCCCTTTTCTCCGCCACCGAGCGTCACCTCGGCCACCGCTACCGGCTCGAGCGGCTGGTTGCCGCCTCGCCCGAGCGAGTCCTGTTCGTCGGCCGCGACACCCTCCTCAATCGGCGGGTCAGCGTCCGGGTCAATTTCTCCGGCAACGACCAGCTTCGGGTCTGGTTTCTCCGCGAAGCCGAGGCGCTCGGCCAGCTCGACCATCCGGCCATCCGTCACGTGTACGACGTCGGGGTGGTGGCGGACATGGCGTACCGGATCGGCAACTGGATCGAGGCGGAGGGCCTGACGCAGGCCGTGGCTCGCGGCCCCCGGCCCATTCCACAGATTCACGTGCTGGCGCGCGACCTCCTCCGCGCGATGGAGCATGCCCACGCCAACGGCATCATCGTCCGACGGGTCGTGCCCACGTCCCTCCTGGTCGGCGGCACCGGCCGGGGCACCATCACCGACCTCCGGCACTGCAGCTACACCCTGCCCCACATCCCGGCCACCGAAACGCCAACCGGCATGCACTACATGGCGCCCGAGGTTCGGGACGGATCCCTCGGCGATCCAACGGCGGACGTCTATGCCGCGGGGGCAGTCCTGTACTACGCGATCACCGGCGTGGAGCCGGACGCCGACCCCGAGAAGATCGAGCCCCCCTCGAAGCTCCGGGCCGCCTGCCCGCGGGCGCTCGAGCGAGTCCTGCTCCGCGCCCTGAAGCGGAACCCGACCGGGCGTTTCTTCACCGCGTCGGAAATGCTCGAGGATTTTGCGTCGGACGCGGGAGCGTTCACCTCGCTGGCCACCCTCGACGCCACCCCGCCCCCGACCGGCGACGAGGATCCCAACGACTGGGAAAAGCGCCTCCGGCGGGCCCTCGGCGACGACTACGAACTGATCGCCGAAATCGGGGCGGGCGGCTTCGGACGGGTCTACAAGGTCCGCGACCTCCATCTGGAACGAATGGTGGCGCTCAAGGTCCTCCACCCCAATCTGATCCAGGACCCCGCGGGCGCGGAGCGGTTCCGGCGGGAAGCCCAGTTGGCCGCGCGCGCCAATCATCCGAACATCGTCAGCATCTACGACGTCGGGGGCCGGGGCGGACTCAGCTGGTACACGATGGAGCTGGTCGACGGCCCGAACCTGGCGCAGCTGGTCGAGAAGGAGGGCCCGCTCCCGGTCGATCGGGTCGTGTGGCTGCTTCGGGAAGCCCTGAGCGCCCTGGCCAACGCCCATGCCGGCGGCCTGGTGCACCGCGACATCAAACCCGAGAACATGCTGGTGACCCGATCGGGCGGTCTCCGGATCACGGACTTCGGCCTGGCGGTCGCCTTGCGGGGCCAAGGCAAGTTCGGCGGCGCGTCGAGCCGGAGCGGCACTCCACAGTTCGCGAGCCCGGAGCAACTTCTCGGCGACAAGGTCGACATCCGGAGCGATCTCTACAGCATCGCCGCGGTGGGGTACTATGCGCTCCTCGGCTACCCGCCGTTCTCCGGCAACCGGCCGGAAGTGGTCCTCGCCAAGCAGACGACCAACCAGCTGCCGGACCTCGAGTCGCTCCGACCGGAGGTCGGCTCCGAGCTGGTGCGAGTCCTCCGCCAAGCCCTGCAAGCCGACAAGAACGCCCGCTACCCGACGGCCTCGGAGTTCCTTCAGGCCCTCAACCGCGCAGTCAGGCGGGACCAGCGGGCTCGCAGCACGCCGGCCTGGATCGAGGCGTTAACCCGACCTTTCCGATCGGAGAAGCGCTAGCGTCCCGGGTCATTGACGCGGGAATTACCTGTCGCCGGATGTTGACAGAAAACAAAACAGTTGTTAGCTTTTAGCTGATTTTTTGCAGGACCGTCGTGGCACCCTACCCGTTCGAACTGAGCGAAAGAACTGACTGGCTGGCCCGGCCTTTTCCGGGTTGCAGCACCTGTATTTCCAGGCGCGAGATGGGCTCGCGTTCTCGGGAATGGCCGTGGTCCAGGGTTCGACCCCGGTCGCGGTAATTTCACCAAATTTAGGAGTTTGGCGTAATGGCTCGCATGACTGGCACCGTGAAGTGGTTCAACGACGCGAAGGGGTTCGGCTTCATCACCCCGGAGAACGGCGAAAAGGACTGCTTCGTGCACCACTCGGCCATCAAGATGGACGGTTTCCGCAGCCTCGCCGAAGGCGAGCGGGTCGAGTTCGACATGGTAATGGGTGCCAAGGGCCCCGCGGCCGAGAACGTGACCAAGGCCAAGTAAGGCTGGCCGGTATACGATGAAAGCGGGCCGCTCTCACGAGCGACCCGCTTTCTTTTTGCTGCCATGACCAGGACGGGCTACTTGTGCCGGTAGATGACCCGGCCACGGGTCAGGTCATACGGCGAGAGGACCACGCTGACGCGGTCGCCCTCGAGCACCCGGATCTTGAACTTGCTCATCTTGCCGGCGGCGTACGCAAGGATGGTGTGCCCGTTGTCGAGCAGCACCCGGTAGTTGCGGTCGGGGAGGACTTCCTGCACCACCCCTTCCATTTCGATGCCTTCTTCCTTCGCCATCCGGAAAGCCTTGTCCTTGTGGGTCGACGAGTCGTTGCCAGCCAATCCCTAATCTCGCCCAAGGTTGCCCCGAGGGCAACGGTCAGGTGACCTGCTGCCGCAATCGGTCGATTTCCCGTTCGACCGCCCCGACCAGAGCGCCCATCCGCTCGACGTCGAAGACCAACTCCGCGCCGGCGGCCCGGTACAGCTCGGGGAGGCTCGCCGTGGCGCCGAGCGCCAGGAAGCGGCGGTACGCCTCCAGGGCGCCCGCCGGGTCGCGCTGGTGGTTCTGCCACACCTGGACCGCCCCGAGCTGCGCGATCCCGTATTCGATGTAGTAGAAGGGGTACAGGAAGACGTGCAGCTGCCGGTACCACCGCGCCACCCGCTCGTCGCGCAGGTCGGACCAATCGACACCCCGTTCGAACCGGGCCCGGATCGACAGCCAGGCCTCGTCTCGAGCCGCCGCGTCGCCACCGGCGCCGGCGGTATAGAGCCAGCTCTGGAAGGCATCGATCGAGGCGACGTGACAGAGCGTCACCAGAACGTCCTCGAGGTGCTCGATCCGGGCGATCGCCGCATCGCGGGGTTCGAGGAACGCGTCCGCCGAATCCAGCAGCGGAGCCGCGAGCAGTTCCATCGACATCGACGCGAGTTCCGCGGATTCGGCGGTCGGGTGCCGCTGCCAGATCAGCGGCTGCCGGTGCGACGAGAAGGCGTGGAAGGCGTGCCCGGCCTCGTGCAGGAGCGTCTGGACGTCGTCCATCACCCCGGCCGCGTTCATGAAGATGAAGGGCCGCCCCCGGAAATGGAGCGTGTCACAGTAGCCGCCCGGCGCCTTGTTCTTCCGGCTGTCGAGATCGAGCAACTGCTCGTCGATCAACGTCTCGAACTGCCCCGCCAGGGCGGGATCGAGCCGCCGGAACATCCGGAGCGCCTTGGCTGCCAGCTCCTCGCCGGTCGCGAACGGACGGAGCGGCTGGTCGCGATACAGGTTGACCCCGAGGTCCCAGGGGCGGAGCCGCTCGAGGCCGAGCCGCTCCTGCCGCCGCCGATGAATCCGCTCGACGACCGGCGCGGCCACCCGCTCGACCGCCTGGTGAAAACGGGCGCAGTCGTCGGGGCGATAGTCGAACCGGCACTTCGACGCGAAGGCGTAGGCCTGGTAGTCGGCGAAGCCGGCGTTCTCGGCCACCTTGCTCCGGAGAGTGAACATTCGGTCGAACAGCGCCGCGAGTTGGCTCCTGGCCGCCACGTAGGGCGCCACCGTGGCCCGGAACGCCCGCTCCCGAACCGCCCGATCCGGACTCTGCAGGAAGGGGCTCAACTGGGGGAGCGGCTTCTTTTCGCCGTTCCAATCCGCCAGGAAACTCCCCGTCGTTCGCTGGTACTCGGCCCCCGCTTCCTCGAGCGCGGCGGTGAGGGGCACGTTGGCTTCCCGGAAGACCTCGATGGCCCGGCGGAACCGCGCCGCCGTCTGCTCCAGTCCGGGTCGCTCGTAGCCCAGTGCGGCAAACCGCTCGGCCAGCTTGACGCTCTTTTCCTCCGCCTTCGGCGCGATCTCGATCACGAACCGCCGGTGCGCCGCTTCCTTGGCCGGGTCGGCCGTATCGGAGGTGTAGGCGATCATGGCCGTGGAGATCGCCTCCGTCACGATCTCCTCGAGCCGGGACCAATCGGCCAGCCAGGTTTCCACCGTACCGGCATCGAGCGGCCGGGCAAGCAACGCATCGAAGGCCGGCTCGAGATCGCTCCAGGTGGCGTTCGCGATGGCCTGCGGCGACGTGATGGTGAGCATGGTCGAAAGCTAGTGGGATCGCTCGGCCGGCCGTGCCATCCCGACCGGCAACCGGAAGGCCAGGACGCCGACCCCGGCCACGATCAGGGCGGCCGTGTAGAACGGCGCCCCCGGCCCGAACCGCTGAAAGAGCGAGGTGGCGAGCAACGGCGCGACGACCCGGGCGATCCCGGCAAAGGTCTGGGCCACGCCCATCGTCGTTCCCAGCGTGGCGGGGTCCGACACCTTGGACATCAGGGCCGTGGTGGCCGGGAAGACCAGGGCGGTTCCGATCGGGATCAACGGCATCACGAACCACAGGACCCAGGACGCCGACACGAGCGGGTACAGCAGCAGACCGACGACCAACGAAATGGTGCCGAGCCGGATCGCCCCATGTTCGCCGATCCGCTGGATGACGGGCCCGAGGAGGATGGCCCGCATCACGAAGCTGAGGAGCCCGACATACGTGAAGTAGACGCCGATCTGGCCGGCCCCAACCCCGAACACGTCGTTGAGGAAGAGGGCAAACACGGCCGTCATCCCCGAAAAGCCGAGCATCCCCGCCCCGTAGATCCAGGTCAGCCGAGAAACCGGCTGACGCGGATGGGTCACGACCGAGAGGACCGCCTTGGCGACCCGGGGCCGCGGCCGAGGCGGGTCACCGGCGGCCAGGGGACGTCTCGACTCGGGGAGCCACCGCCAGGTAAAGAACAGGTTGATCAGGCAGAGACCGCCCGCCACCAACCCCGGCACCGCCGGCCCGAACTTGAACGCGAACGACCCGATGGCGGGACCGATCGACACCCCGAGGCCGGTGGCCGCTGAGATCCACCCGAGCGCCTGAGCCCGCCGAGCGGGTTCGATCGCGTCGCCCACGTAGGCGTGGAGCACCCCGGTCGTGCCACCGCCCGCCCCCTGAATCAGCCGGGACAGCAGAAGAACCCAGATCGAGGTGGCAAACCCGAAGACCACGTAGGCCACGCCGGAGGCGGCCAGCCCGACCAGCAGGGCCGGCCGCCGGCCGTGATGATCGGACACCCGGCCCCAAAGCGGCGACGCGGCGAGCTGCGCCACGGAAAAGGCCGCGGTGATCAAGCCGATCTGGAACGGGGTGGCCTTGAGGTCGAGCGCGTAATAGGGCAATAGCGGGAAGATGATCGCGAACCCGATCATGTCGATCAGGGCGGTTCCGATCAGCACGGACAGCTTCTTGAACTCCGGATTCCGGACCCAGGACGACAGCATTCCCGCTGCCCTGGTGCCGCCAGACGTGGTCATCGAGGACATCCTGCTGGGAGATAAGGCCTAGGGCTGAGCGGCACGGGCCCCCGCGGCCAACAGATTGGCAAAGAGGCGGAACGCCCCCGGAACGCCGGCCGGCAGCTGCCGGAAGAACGCGAGGCCGGTGTAAACGTAAGTACCCGCGCCAAGACGGGCCGCCAGGAGCCCGCCCTTGAGCCCTTGGGCCCCCGGATCATTCGTCTCGAGGAGGGGTTGATACCGGGAGTCCCAAGTCCGGGCAAAGTAGAGGCCCCGCTCCTGAACCCACCCTTCCCAGTCCCCGGCGCCGATGACGTTCGGGGTTCGGAACAGCGGGTCGTCCGGCGTCAGGACTCGGACCGGGGCCGTCTCATCGGTCACCCGATCGTGGGGGGCGCCGACCGTCAGCGGAAACGGCGCGAACTGACCGCCGAAGAAGGCCTGTTGCTGATACTGGACCACCAGGTGGCCGCCGCCCTTGGCGTAGTCCAGAAGGCGGTCGTTGTTCTCCGCCAACGCCGGCTCCGTCTCGTAGGCTCGGCTCCCGATCACGATCACGGCAAACCGTTTGAGATCGGCCGATTCGAGGGCCTTGCCATCGAGCAACTCGACCTCGATCCCGACGCCGGCCAAGGCCTCCGGCACCCGATCGGCGGCCCCGCGGACGTATCCAATCCGCCTTCCCGCAGGAATGGCCACCTTGGCTACCCGCAAGGAGATGGAACTTGCGACAGTGTAACCACGCTCGCGGATATGTGGGTAATTGACGGAGACGACGGCCTGCTCGTATCGATGCCCCGCCGCGTCCTTGGCCACGGCGCGAACCCGGTACTCGCCGGGGGCGATCCCAGCCGGCGCCGCGACGGTAAACTCGAAGCTCCGCTTCTCATCCGGACGGGTCAGCCGGAACGGCTGCGACGGCACGGGTCGCCAGCCAGCGGGGAGTTCGAGGCTCACGACCCCCAGGGTCGAGTCCCGGCCGGCATGCTGGAGGGTGACGGTAACGGTCTGTTCCCGTCGCCCCCCGACCGGCCAGAGGCGAGCCGGAGGCCCCAGGTCGACGCTGACCCGGGGCACCACGGCCAGGGGCCGACGAACCTCACCAATGGCCTGGTCGCGAATCCGGTGCTGGACTTCCCGAATGGCCTGATGGCGGTCGGTCCCCACCTGATAGGCAAAGCGCCCCAGGAGCAACGGAGGGGCGAACGGCTCCCCCCAGGCGGTCGGCGACCCGGTCCATCGATACCAGGCGCCCTGGCGGGCTTCGGCGAGGAAATAGGGCGTGGTGGGAACGGCCCCCTCAGGCGGGCGGACCCGCACCGAACAATGGGCGGTGGCGCCGGCACCCACCGTCACCTCGCGCCCGAGGCAGTCGCCCTCGACCCGCCAGTCGGCCGGGAGGTCGAGGTCGATCCGGACCGGGACCGCCGCCGCCCCGGCGTTCCACGCCGACAGGCGAACGGCCACGGGCTCGCCCGCCACCAGGCGGGAGCGGTCGGCGATGGCATCGAACACGAGTCCGGCCCGGATGGCGGCGGCCTGATCCCGATACCCGATCAGGTCCCGCGCCTCGGCCGTTCCCGGCAGCGGGGGGGCGGTGTCAATTCCGGCAAAGAGGCTGGGCCCCCGGCCGGTCCGATCGATCTCGAGGGCCAGGCGGATCGGGCTCGGGCCAATTTCCTGCAGGACCCCCATGTCCTGCGACCGGTGGAGGCTCCGCCCCCGCATGGCGATCTGGCGATAGGACTGACCGACCTCCGGATCGAGCCGTCCCCCTTCGAGGGTCAGGTCGACCCGGGTCGTGTCGAACCAGGCGGACCGGTAGAGCTTGAGGGGCTGCCATGGGGTCAGCCCCTCCTCCCGGCCCAGTTCGGGGAATCGGGTGGAGTCGCCCGCCGCGGCAAACGCCTCTCGGGCCACCCAACCGGCCGCCTGGTGCTGTCCGTGTCCATCGCGGGGGGTGCCAGAAAAGACCGAAACGAGG
>JAEUJH010000322.1 GCA_016794825.1 Gemmatimonadota bacterium | reverse complement strand
GCGTCAGGTCGCGGACCCGGATGTCGATCGCGCTGCGGGGGCCATAGAGCGACACGTGCTCGGCGTGGTCCTGCCCCGTGATGGTGAACTTCCGCTGGTAGTTGGTCTCGAACGACGTCTGGACGTTGACGATGGCCGCCTGGAACTGGTCGGCGGTCAGGTTCGAGCTGAGGGCCTTGCTCAGGTCGAAGGCTTTGCCGGTCGCGGCGCGGAGGCCTGAAGGCGGTCGGAGCCGCGCCTGCTGGTAGATATCCTGAACGGTCTTGGCGACGGTGTTGATGCTCTGGGCCACCCACTCGTTCCGGGCAATCGGGCTGGCCTCGAGGATGGTGATCGCTTCGGCGAACTGGCGGAGCGCCTCGTCGGTCAGGCCGAGGTCGAGCAGGGTGGCGCCCCGCTCGATGTTGCGGGTCGACTCCACCATCAGGCTGTCGTAGATCCGGCCCTCGATTTCGGTGAGCGGCGGCGGGCCGCCCTGCTCCTCGCCGCTCGTCTGGAGGATCCGGTAGAGCACCATGCCGCCGTACCCGACCGCGGCCACGATCAGCACGATGGCCACCCAGCCCCAGAGCGGGAACCCCACCTTTTTCGATTTCGGTTTCCGGGGGCGCTTCCACCACGGCCGTTTCCGGGCCGGGGCGCCCTCGTACACCGGTTCGGCCGGCTCCTCGACCACCGGCTTGGCCCGCGGCGCGCCGGTCACGAACTCGAACCGCGCCGTCGGGCCGAGGTCGATGACGGCCGCGTCGTTGAGCCGGGTGGGGCCGCTGATCGGGCGGCCGTCGAGCCGAACCACCGTGGCGCTCGAGTGGGGCGACAGGTAGTAGCCATCCTCCCGCTCCGAAATCGAGGCGTGCTTTTCGGCAATCCCGGGGAGATAGAGCCGGAGGGCACTGCTGCTCGCCGAACCGATCCAGAACGGCGACCGATCGACGGCCGTCGGCGCCCCCTGGGTCGGGGCGACGGGGACGAGGCGGGGTGCTGGCATGGTTCTACAAGATGGGTGTCAGGGCCACCGGAGCCAACACCCGACCCGGCACCGGGCGCACCGGTCAACCGGTCGGCCGATGGATGGGAGGTCAGCGGTCATCGATACCGCGTTTCGATCTCGAGGACATCGAGGGTGCGCTGGTAGAGGCGGTCGGCCTCGCCCTGGTCGGCGCCGATGGCGGTCAGGCCGAGCTTCCCGTGCTGCGACAGCGCGCCGATCAGGTGGAACAGAACCCCGGATTCGGTCCGATCGCTGTAGTGGAGCCGATTGACGGTTACGATGTCGATCAGGTCTTCCGGCAGGAGTCCGCGGTACCGGGGCGAGTGGAGGTTGTCGGTGGCGCGATAGCAGAGCACCCGGCCGCTCTGCGACCGGAAGGTCCCGTCGTCGGCCAGGGCGCCATCGCTCAGGAACCGGAGCGCCAGGAACGGATGGGTGGTCCCGCCCATCCGGAGGTTGATCTCGAGCGCGGCCAGCTGCCAGGGCCCGAGGTCGGCGCCCCGCCAGGCCAGGAAGTCGATCCCGAACCGACTGACCACGCCCCGATCGGCCAGGACCCGCCCGATCCGGAGCGCCGCCTCCATGACCCGCTCTCGATAGCTGGCGTCCGCCGGAAACCGGCAGCCGAGGAAGACCTGACCCGACTCGCCCCCGAGGATCTGATCGTGGGTCGAGATCGGGATGACGTCGCCCGCGGGCCCGCTCCGGAGCTGCGCGCTCGGCGACCGGACCACCGGCGCCTCGATGAACTCCTCGACGATCCCGCCCATCGATCCCAACTTGTCGAAGTAGGGACCGACGGATTCGTCCGGGGCCACGAAGCGGAGGGACTCGAGTCCGGCGGCCGTCGCGCCGGCGTCGGGATCGGCCGGATAGCGGAAGATCGCGTTGCCCTCGCCGGAAAAACTCTCGTTCAGCTTGACCACCGCCTTCCGGATGCCGGGCCGTTGGCGGCGCAGCTCGACCAGCGCCCGGGAAACGTCGTCGGCCGAGGTCAGGTCCTCGAAGCCAGCCGGATGATCGATCCCGGCGGCGCGAAAGACCTTCCGGCTTCCGGACTTGGTGCCCAGATCGCGGAGGTCGGGGTCGCACCCGTTGAGCGGAATCCCGAGCAGCACCGCGAGTTTCCGTTCGAGCGGCGTTCCGGCAAAGACCGTCAGGTAGGCCCGCTCCCGGTCGGGAATGGCGCAGCGGATCCGCTCGATCAGCCGCGGTCGCTCCAGGATCTTCTCGGTCAGCGAGCGGGGCGACGCGTCGTGGGCGCACAGCATCGTGAGCCGGCCGCGCGCATGGCTGGCCGGCACACCCGCCAGCATCTGGAGATAGTACTCGAGGATGACCGGGTGGACGGGCTGCGAGGTGACGTACACCACCCGGGCGCGCGGGTTCCGGAGCCGGATCAACAGGAAGAGGAACCGCTCCTCGTAGTGTCCGGCGCCCTCCAGCTTGAGGAGTTCGCGCTGATCCAGGGTCATCGACGGCACCACCACCGAGGTGTGGGGCTCGTCGAGCCCGACCGTCAGCGGCTGCCAGAGCCGGGCCAGCGTCGGCTGGAGCCGCCGGAACGCCGCGACCTCTTCCTCCAGGGTCAGCGACGACGCGAACGGGGGCTTCGGGATCACGGCGGCCGAGGGTAAAGGAGTGCTTAAGCCGTCGGCGGTCGCCGGGCCGATCCAAGGTTGAAGCGGCCCGGCGGCCGGGTCAATGGGCCCGCGCCACCGTCCGGCCGACGATTCAGATATCTTTAGACTTCGACGTCCCGCTCCGCGCCCCCTGGAGAGCCTCGATGCGCCTCGTCCGCCGTTCGCTGGTGATCTGCCTAACGTTGGCCGCGGCCCGGTCGGCCGCCGCCCAGGGCGGGCCGATCACCATCGTCGCCGGCCGGGTGCTCGACGGCCGGGGCGGGTCGCTCAAGAACGCCACCGTGGTCGTCGACCGGGGCCGGATCCTCCGGATCGAGCCGCGGCCGGTCGAGCGGCCGACGTTTTCCTTCCCGAACGGAACGCTGCTCCCGGGCCTGATCGACGCCCACGTCCATCTCGGCGCCTACGTCAACCGGAACGGCCGGATGCACACCGCGGACGACGGCGAGACGGCGGCCCAGAGCGCCCTGGCCGGCGCCGCCAACGCGCACCGGACCCTGCTCGCCGGCTTCACCACCGTCGCCAGCATCGGCGGCGCGGAGGATCTCGACCTCCGCGACGCGATCGGTCGCGGCGAGATCCCGGGGCCCCGGGTCCTCACCAGTCTCGACCCGATCACCGATGCCGGCCTGACCCCGGAGCAGCTCCGGGGCGAGGTCCGCCGCCGGGTGGCCGCCGGCGCCAACCTGATCAAGATCTTCGCGTCCCGGAGCATCCGGGACGGCGGGGCCCAGACCCTCTCCGACGCGCAGCTCTCGGCCGCCTGCGGCGAGGCCCGGGCCGCCGGCGTCTTTGCCGTGGTCCACGCCCACAGCCCCGAGAGCATCCGGGCCGCCACCCTGGCCGGCTGTCACCAGATCGAGCACGGCGTCTTTGCCACGACCGAAGTGCTGGCCCTGATGGCCAGCCGGGGCACTTACTTCGATCCCCAGTGTGCCCTCATCTTTCGGAACTATCTCGACAACCGGAAGTGGTTCCAGGGACTCGGGAACTTCACCGAAGAAGGCTTTGCCGCCATGGAGCGAGCCATTCCGCTCGCGGTTGCCGTCATCCGAAACGCCGTCGCCACCCCCGGCCTCAAGCTGGTCTTCGGCACCGATGCCGTGGCCGGCGCCCACGGCCGCAACGCCGAGGATCTGGTCTGCCGGGTCCGTCAGGCGGGCCAGCGGCCCATGGACGCGCTCGTCTCCGCCACCCGGACCACCGCCGAAGCGCTCGGCCTCTCGCGCGAAACCGGGACCCTCGCCGCCGGCCTGGCCGCCGATCTGATCGTGGTCTCCGGCAATCCGCTCGATGACATCACCGCCCTGCAGCGGGTGGTGTTCGTGATGCGGGCCGGCCAGGTCCACCGCCACGACCCGACCCTGGCCGGCAACCGGACCCTGCAATGACGCCTTCGTCCCTGGCGGGCCCGATCATCATCGCCGCGGGCGGACTGGCCCTCGGCGCTCTCGGCGGCGGGGTCCTGATGGCCTGGCTGGGTCGCCGCCGGCTCGAGGCGCGGTCGCTCCGGTGGGAAAGCAAGTTCCACGCGCTCGAGGCCGAGCTGGCCGGCACCCGGATCGACCAGGCCCGGATCCGCGCCGAACGATCCGCGCTCGAGACCGACCTGTCCGTCCTCAACGACACCCTCGCGGCCCTCCGCGGCGAAGTCGACGCCCATCGCCGCGCCCTCGACGAGACCGGCCGGGATCGCGACCTCGCACGCCGACGCGCCGATGCGGCGGTCGACGAACTGGTTCACACCCGACTCCAGCTGGTTGACGCTCAGGCCGGCCAGGCGGATCACGAAGCCCGGCTCCGCGAACTCAAGCTGCTGATCGACCAGCGCTCGAGCCTGGCCGGTCGGCTGGAACAGACCGCCAAGGCCCGCGCCGAGGCCGAAGCGGAACGGACCCGCCTCACCGTCATGGTCCAGTCGCTCGAAGGGCAGCTGCGCCAGTCGGTCGAGGCGGCCCGGCACGATCGGGAGCGGGCCGACGCCACCCGGGCCGCGGTGGCCGCCCAGGTTCTCGACCGGCAGCGGCGGCTCGACGAGGCCCGGACCACCATCGACCGGCTCGAAGCCGAGGCCGCCGAGCTGCGATCGCAGGTTGGCGCGGCCACGGCCGCGGTGGCCGACGCGGAAACCCGGCTCCGGACGGCCGATCTGGCGCGGCAGGAGGAAATCGCCCGGCTCGAGGCGCAGCGAGGCAGCCTGCTGGCCCAGGTCGAGCGACTCGACCCGCTCCGGCGCCAAGTGGCGGATCGGGAAGAACTGCTCCGCTCGCTGGCCCGGGAACGGGACGAGGCCGCCGCCGCCCTGGTCCGGCGGGAGCGGGAACTCCGCGCCGAACTGGAGCGGGTCACCGGCCTCCTGGCCGACGCCACCGCCCGCGCCCGCCGCCTCGACGAGCGCGAAGTGCGCCTGGCCGAGGTCGAGGCCCGGCTGGCCGCGGTCCTCAAGGAACGGGATCAGCTCCAGATTGCCGAGCGGACCGCCCAGGGGCGGATCGCGGCCCTGAGCGGCGAACTCAAGGATCGCGACAACCGGTTCCGGACCCTGCTCGACGACCGGCGGACCGTGGTGGAGGCCGCCCAGATCGAGATTGCCCGGCTGCGGGAAGAGATCGATCGGCTCCGGGTGCCCTCGTTCTCGGAGCCGGACCCGGTCGGCGTGGGGCCGGGCGAGTCGTCCGATGGGGTCGATCACGGGTTCGGCAACGGCGCGGGCAACGGGGGCGGACCGGCGCTGCTCGCGGCGCCGGCCGCGTTTCGCATTGGGCCCGACACCGCTCCGGCCCCGCTCCGGCTCGATCCTGACCCCGCGCCCGTCCCGCTCCGGAGCGACCCTGATCCCGGTGCGCTTCCTCGTCAGGACGACTTGAAGCGGATTTCCGGAATCGGCCCTGCCCTCGAACAGGCCCTCCGGAATCGGGGCGTCCACACCTTCCGCCAGATTGCCCAGTGGACCGACGCCGACATCGATCGGTTCGGCGCCGAGCTGGGCTCGTTCCGGAAGCGGATCCGGCGCGATCGCTGGGTCGAGCAGGCTCGGCGCGAGCATCACCTGGCCTACGGCGAGGCGCTCGACGGATGACGGTCAGTCGGCCCTGCGACCACTGCGGGATGGCCGTCTATCCCGACGATGCCTTCTGCCCGGGTTGCGGCGAGTCGACGACCGGAACGCCGCCCGAGCAGCCCCGCGCCACCCGGCGGTCCTCCCGGATCCAGCTGGCCCTCGGCACCGGCGCCCACGCCTTCCTCCTGTCCTGCGCCCGGTGCGGGGGCGAGGTCCTCCCCGGCGACCGATACTGTCAGTCCTGCGGCGCCGCCCAGCCCCCATCCTGACCCGGGTCCGCCCAGCCCCGGCGGGCTGATATATTCCGGCCCTTCGGAGGTCGACGACATGACGAATCGCAGCATCCGGGCGGCTCTGGTGGCCGGCCTAACGGCGGCCGGCTGTTCCGGCACCTCGGGATCCCCGGCCAGTCAGGTGATGGTCGCGCCCGAAACGGGCGAACGCCATCTGGCCAACATCCGCCAGCTCACGTTCGGTGGCAACAACGCCGAGGCGTATTTCTCGAAAGATGGCCGGAAGCTGATCTTCCAGCGGCAGGAAAAGGTCGACGAGGGGTGCGATCAGCAGTATCTGATCAACGTCGACGGCTCCGGCCTCCGCCGGATCTCGAACGGCTGGGGCCGGACTACCTGCGGCTTCTTCTACGCCAACGATCAGCGGGTCCTCTACAGCTCCACCTTTGCCGCCGATCGGGCCTGTCCCCCGCCGCCGGATCAATCGGCCGGGTACGTGTGGCCGCTCGGTCAGCTGGAGATCTACACCTCCCGGCTCGACGGCTCGGACCTGAAGCCGCTGACCTCCAACGGCGCCTACAACGCCGAAGCCACCGTGTCGCCCGACGGGAAGACGATCATCTTCACGTCCACCAAGGACGGCGACATCGAGCTCTACACGATGAACGTCGACGGGTCCAACGTCCGCCGGGTCACCAACCGGGTGGGCTACGACGGTGGCGCGTTCTTCTCGCCCGACGGGAAGATGATCGTCTGGCGGGCCGGCTACCCCACCACCGCCCGCGATTCGGCCGACTATCTCGGCCTCCTGGCCCGGCGGATGGTCCGCCCGGCCCGGGTCGAGGTCTGGGTGGCCAACGCCGACGGCTCCAATCCGCGGCAGGTCACCCGCCTCGGTGGGGCCAACTTCGCCCCCTTCTTCCACCCCGACGGCAAGCGGATCATCTTCGCCTCGAACTACGAGAGCCCCCGGAGCGGGAAGTTCGACCTGTTCCTGATCAACGTCGACGGCACTGGCCTGGAACGGGTCACCACCTACGACGAGTTCGACAGCTTCCCGATGTTCAGCCCGGACGGCAAGAAACTGGTCTGGGCCTCCAACCGTAACGGGAAGCACCCGCGGGAAACCAACCTGTTCGTAGCCGACTGGGTGGACTGATTGACGAACGTACTCAAGTGGTTGTGGGACTGGGTCAAATCGATTGCGGTGGCCCTGGTCGTCTGGTTCTTCCTCCGGACCTTCCTGGTCGAGGCGTTCCGGATTCCGTCCGGCAGCATGGAGAACACCCTGCTCGTCGGCGACTTCCTCTTCGTCAACAAGCTCCTCTACGGGGCCGAGGTCCCGCTCATCCACAAGCGGCTGCCGCCGGTGCGGGAGCCGATCCGGGGTGAGATCCTGGTCTTCGATTCGGTCGAGCAGGAAGGACTCAAGGTCGTCAAGCGCCTCATCGGCGTCCCCGGCGACACCCTCGCCATGGAGGAGGGCTTCCTCTTCCGCAACGGGGTCAAGGTCGACGAGCCGTGGGTCATCAAGACCGACCCCACCGCCAACGCCGACCCGACCGGCCGCGCCCAGATGCGCCGCTGGCAGCTCGACCATTACGTCGGCAGCGACCGGGAGAACTACGCGCCCGATCTCAACAACTGGGGCCCGATCGTGGTCCCGCGCGACTCGTTCTTCATGATGGGCGACAACCGCGACGGCTCCTACGACGGTCGCTACTGGGGTTTCCTGCCCCGGCAGAACGTCCGCGGCCGGCCGCTGATCGTCTACTTCAGCTACAACCCGGACACCTACAAGCCGGTGCCGTTCGTCACCAACGTCCGGTGGGGACGGATTTTCACGCTGCCGCACTGAAGTCGCCCTCGACCCGGGGGCGCCCGCCGGTCTATCTTGCGCGGGTCTCCCCGGATCGACGGCCATGAACCACCCCGGCGGTCGCTGGATCGTCTTCCTCTCGGTTGCCATCGTCGGGTGTGCCCCGGGGTATCGCGGGCCCGACGTGACACCCGCCGAGTTGCCCAGCCTCGAAGCCGAGCGCGCTCGCCGTCCCACCGATCATCAACTGCTCCTCCGACTCGGCGCCGGGTACTATCGCGCCGAGCGATACGACCTGGCGGTCGACGTGCTGCGCGCCGCCGCGGTGCTCCGACCGACCTTTGCCGGTGCCGTGTTCCTCGGTCTCTCGTTCGAGGGGCAGGGCCGCCTCGACAGCGCGCTGGTAGCCTATCGAGGCGCCAGCGCGCTCGCCGGTTCGGGGGCCGAGCGGGCCGAACTCGATGCCCGGCTTGCCGCCCTCACCCGACTCGAGCTGGCCGAATCGGCCCGCCGCGCGGTGGCGCGGGAGCGCGAGTTGGCCGCCACGCCTCCGCCAGCCAACGCGGTGGCCGTGCTGCCGTGGCGCTATCTCGGCGCCAATCCGGAGCTGGCCCCGCTCGAAAAGGGGATCGCGCACCTGATCCTGACCGACCTGTCGAAGGTCCCGTCGCTGGTCCTGCTCGAGCGGGAGCGGGTCCAGGCCCTGACCGATGAGATTCGGCTGACCGCGGCCCAGCGGGTCGAGGCCGCGAGCGGGGCTCGGTCCGGCCGGCTCCTCCGCGCCGCCCGGGTGGTGCAGGGGAGCCTCCGCGACGAGGCTCGGGGCGGCAATCTCCGGCTCGACGCCACGGTGGTCGCCACCCAGACCGGCGCCATCACGGCCCGCGGCGGCGCCAGCGATCGGCTGGCCGAGTTGTTTGCCGTCCAGAAGCGGGTCGTGTTCGACCTGCTCCGGCAGATGGGCATTACCCTCTCCGCCGCCGAGCGCCAGGCCATCGGCGAGCGGCCCACCGCCGACCTGCAGGCCTTCCTCGCGTTCAGCCGCGGCCTCGACGCCGAAGACCGGGGCGACTTTGCCACCGCCGCCAGCCAGTTCAACGCGGCCGCCGCCCGCGATCCTTCGTTCCGGGCCGCGCGCGATCGCGCCGCGGCCGCCGTCCGACTCGGCGCGGCGGCCGCCCGGCCGCGGACCGAACTGGTGGGCCTGGCCGGACGGAGCCTGGCCCCGCTGGCCGGGCCCAGCGCGGGGCGGGCCATTTCGCTGCGCGACGCGATCGACGTGGTGGCGCCGAGCAGCGGAGGTCGGCTCGGGCGGCGGACCCTGGCCCGGCTCCCGCTGGCTCGCTCCCGCCTGA
The DNA here is from genome assembly GCA_016794825.1 of Gemmatimonadota bacterium. Lineage (GTDB taxonomy): Bacteria > Gemmatimonadota > Gemmatimonadetes > Gemmatimonadales > GWC2-71-9 > SHZU01. The sequence goes on along the minus strand of JAEUJH010000322.1, from coordinate 16,503 downwards.
CCGAAGCGCTCCGGCAGGACGACCCGACCGCGGTCGGGATCGGCGAGATCATCATCGTCATTCCGCGGCCATGACGCGACCTCCTCATCCGGCGACGACGACGCGACCAATCGCCAGGCGGTTGGCGGTCCCGCTGGTCGAGCGAACTGCCTGGCGTTTGGCCGGCCCGCTGGTCGCGCGAACCACCTTGCGTTTGGCGCTCCTGCTGGTCGTCCTCGGCGGGGGGGCCGGATCCCTGGGCGCCCAGATCCCGACGGCTTCGGATCGGGGCGTCGCCGTGGGTGTCGAGCGGCGGCAGTACACCATCGGCCCCGACTCGACGGCCACGACGGTCGATCAGTGGGTCGTGCCCGTGGGCCTCACCTGGCAGCGGGGCCGGCTCGGCCTGGACCTGGGAACCAGCTGGGTCCGGAGCCGTCTGTCGCTGGGCGACAGCGGGCGGAGCGTGTCCAGCCTGACCGACACGCAGATCCGGGCCGCCTACACCTTCGGCCGGGATTTCGTGGTCGCCTCGCTCGTGGCCAACCTCCCGACCGGTCTGTCCCGTGCGCCCGGCGCCGACTTTCCGGTTCTGGGCGCCATTTCGTCGAGCTTCCTGGCCTTTCCCGCAGCGAGCCACGGCGCCGGGTTCTCGTTGACGGGCGGGATGGCGGTGGCGGTTCCGGCCGGGCAGTGGAACCTGGGGATCGCGGCGAGCATGCGGTGGAGCGGGGAGTACACGCCGTACGTGGACCCCACGGGGCCGTTTAGCTATCGGCCCGGGTTAGAGGGCCGGGTCCGCGCCGGGGTCGACCGGATCGTGGGGCGGTCGCGGATCACGGCGGGTCTGACCTACAGCAGCTTCGGCACGGACGAGTTCGGGACCGGCACCACCACGGCCGGCCTCTACCAGCCGGGCGACCGATGGACCGTGGAGGGTGGGGTCGTGGCGCCGGTCGGGCGGAGCGGCCTGGTGTCGGTCTACGGCTGGCACTATCGCCGGGTGGCCGGCGACTCGAGCCGGGTGTCGGTGGCCAACAGCGAGCGGATCACGGCCGGGGGGATCAGCTGGGAGGTGCCGCTGCGATCCGGTCTCGATCTCGACCTGTCGATCGACGGCCGCACCGGTCGGATGGGGTCGGCGCCGGGGCGGCTGGTGGGTGGCCAGGCCGGGCTCGGCATCGCCCTGAGCCGCCGGTTGTCGCTCCTGCCGGCGGTGCGGTATGACCTCGGGTCGCTCGACCCGGTGGTCGGGCGGCTCGATGTCCGGGGGTACGGGTTCTCGGTGTATCTTCGGAGTCGTTGAGGCAACCCCGCATCCTGCCTAACGCTGTTTCTTGACGGACCCCCTCCCGCCTGATACGTTGACGCCCGTCCGATCCTGACGATCGGCGGAGGGGGGCGTCCGTGGCGACCGAGTTGGGCGGAATGCAGGTGACATCGTTGTTGGAGGCCCTGCCGGGGATCGCGTCGGTTCTGCGCAATCCGGTGGCGGACGCGTTCGTGGGTCTGATCCGGGCCGGCGCCCGTCTGGGTGAGTTCAAGATCGCCGACGCGGAGGAAATCCTCCGTTACGCGGTCCGCCGGACGCTGATGACCCAGGACGAGACCGACCGGGTCCTGGCCGAGGTCAAGGAGGCTTCGGAAAAGCGGGCCGAGAAGGCGGCGGAGCGGGAGCGGGGCCGGGCGGCCAAGAAGGCCGCGGTGGTCCCGAAGCCCAAGCCGAAGGCCAAGGTCAAGGCGGTGGTCAAGAAGCCGGCCAAGCCCGCGGCCAAGCCGAAGAAGAAGAAGTAGGGAAAACGCGGAGGGCCGGTCGAGAGACCGGCCCTCGTCGCATTCTCCCGGGATCCGGGGTCAGCTCGCCCGGCGGACGTTGGCGGCCTGGAGCCCCTTGGGTCCGTCGACGATCTCGAACTCGACCTGATCGCCCTCAGCCAGCGACCGGAAGCCATCCATCATGATGGCGGTGTGGTGGACGAAGACGTCCTTGCCTCCATCCTGAGCGATGAAGCCGAACCCCTTCGCATCGTTGAACCACTTGACGGTGCCTTTCGCCATCTTAACGACCTCTTGCGCTGGGAGCCGTTAGCTCGGCTCGGGAAAACCGCCCGACCCGAAACGGCGGTCGGGCGAAAGACGTCGACCGGCGGGGCTGGTCGGCCCCACCGGCAACTCGCTGGGCGGCGGTGGTGTCTGGGATGGTTCGGTGCGGCATGACCTCGATATTGTCAGACGCGGCCCCGGTTTTGTCAATACGGGGCGTGGCGGCGGCGGGAATCCTCCAGTAGTTTGGCCGGGCCGGGGCGGCCCGTTTTCGAAGCCGCCCGTCGTACCTAACGTCGTTTCCAGGAGATCGCGCATGTCGGGTTTGGGGTTGCTGTTCCTGGTCCTCCTGCAACAGCCGGGTTCGACCAATCGGGTCGTGGTCGAGCCGGGCAAGGCGTCCATTTCCATCGGGGACACCCTCCGGTTGCGGGCCCGGGTGGTCGATGCCTCCGGCGCGACCGTGTCCGGTGGGACCATCCAGTGGTTCCAGTCGGGCGGGGCGTTCGAAGGGGCGGTCGACTCGACCGGTCTGGTGACGGCCGGGGCCACGGGCACCATCGTCGCCACGGTGGTCTACCGGCCGGCGGGCGGTGGGCGGCCCCTGACGGGGGTGGCCCAGGTCACGGTGCTGCCCCTGCCGGTGGCCCGGGTGGCGGTCAGTCCCGAGGTCGGAACGATGGTCGTGGGCCAGAGTCTGACGCTCAAGGCGGAGCCGTTCGCGGCCAATGACGATCGGCGCCAGGACCCGGTCCAGTGGTCGAGCGACGACCCCACGGTGGTCACGGTGTCGCCCTCGGGCCGGCTCTCGGCGCACAAGGCCGGGTCGGCCACGGTGGTGGCGCGGGTCGGGCGGGTCGAGAAGGCCCTCCGGATCACGGTCGGGCCCAACCCGGTCCGCACCGTGGCCATTTCGCCGGCGCGGACGACGGCCCGGACCGGCGACGTGGTCCGGTTCACGGCCGCGGGTCGGACGGCCGCCGGCAGCGCGGTCGCCAAGCTCCAGGCCGAGTGGTCGATCACCCCGGGCAACGCCCAGATCGACCCCGACGGGTCGTTCGTGGCGGACCTGCCGGGCACCTACCAGGTCTTTGCGTCCTACGCCGGCCGGACCGCCGAGGCGCTGGTCGAAGTCTCGCCCCGGGATGCCACCCGACCGGTCAAGGTTCTGGGTCGGCTCCCGATCGGGATGATGACGACCGAGTTCTGGCTCCATCCGAACGGCCGGAACGGCTACCTCGCCACCGCCGGGCTCACCGGCGTCGGCGGCGATCGGCTCTACGCGGTCGACGTCAGCGACCCGGCCAAGCCGCGGATCACCGACTCGGTGGTGGTGGACGCCCGGATCATCAACGACGTGATGGCCACCGAGGACGGCAAGTACGCGGTGATGACCCGGGAGCAGGCGTCGAATCGGAAGAACGGGATCGTGATCCTCTCGCTCGAGGATCCGGCCCATCCGAAGCCGATCGCCGACTTCACCGAGACGGTGAGCGGCGGGGTCCACAGCACCTACGTCTATCGGGGCTACGTCTACCTGACCGACGACGCGACCGGCTCGATGCGGGTCATCGACATCCGCGATCCGCTCAAGCCGAAGCAGGTGGCCCGGTGGGAGACCCCGCCGCCCGCGGCCGGTCGGCAGGTCCACGACATCGACGTCAAGGAAGGGCTGGCGTACCTCAGCTACTGGAACGACGGTCTCATCATCCTCGACGTCGGCAACGGGATCAAGGGCGGGAGCCCGGAGAACCCGGTGTTCGTGTCGCAGTTCAAGTACGACCTCAACGCGCTCTACCGCGACGTCGAGGCGGTGGGCGGCCCGGGCTTCATCCGCGGCACCCACACGGCGTGGCGGTCGGGCCGCTACGTCTTCGTGGCCGACGAGGTCTTCCCGGCCAAGGCGGTCGGGCAGGGCGTTCCGGGCTTTGGCCGGGCCTACGGGCGGATGCAGGTGGTGGACGTGTCCGACGTGACCAAGCCGAAGAGCGTGGCCTGGTACGAATCCGGTGACGGCGGCACCCACAACATCTGGGTGGCCGGCGACACCCTTTTCCTCGGCGACTATCAGGGCGGTCTGCGGATCCTCGACGTCTCCGGCGAACTCAAGGGCGACCTGCTCCGGCAGGGCCGGGTCATCGGCAACGTGGCGACCGGCGACAAGGACGGACACATCCCCAATGTTCCGGGCGCGTGGGGTGCCGTGTATCACAACGGCCACATCTACGTCCCGGACGTGAACTCGGGCCTCTGGATCATGCAGATCGAGCCCCGGCGCCAGCTTACGCCGTAGACCTAACGAACGTATCTTGCGGACATGTCGACAGCCCCTCCGAGCCTGGTAATTCGGACCTTCCTCGATCGCGCGGAGGGGCTTTCGCATTTCCTGTTGCGGGCCGGCGAGGCGCCCCGGTTGCTCGCGTTCGACGACGCGGCGGGGTGCCCGATCGACACCGCGCTCGCGGCGCTCGAGTGGACCGGCGCCGTCGGCATCCTCCCCGACGACGACATGGTGCAGGCGGTCCGCCTGACCAGCGAAACCGCGGCCGCGGTGGTCGAGCGGAAGCTCGGCGCCAATCGCCAGTACGTGTATCTCGGACCTCGGCTCGACGCGCCGCCGATGGACGTCTTCGAGGGCCGGGTCCTGTTCGACGAACCGGGCGTCAAGGCGGTCGAGTTCTCCCAGCGGGCCCACGCCCTGGCGCACTTTCTCCGGGCCACCTCCGGCGCCGGCGCCCTGCTGGCGTTGCTGGGTCGGCGGGCGCCGGAAGTCCGCCACATCCGCCGGTGGCTCCGTCCCATCGTCGAGCAGCTCGAGGGCCAGCGGCTCTGGGTCGGCGGGTGGTTTGCCGCCAGCTCGGCCGGGGCTCTCTTTTCGGGTCCCGACCCGGAGCCGAACTACCGCTACATCGAGGTTGGACTCGAGTCCTGATTCCGGTTCCCCCGTCCCGGCAGCTCCCCGCGTAGGTCTTCGCTCACATCGCCCGGTCCCTAAACCCTTCGGCTGGTCAGGCCGGTCCGTCGAAATATTCGCCACCGGCGTGTGGATGGTGTGGATACACGCTTTCCACATCGCGTGAGTAACTGCCTAACCGGTTGTCCACAGGTCGGTTACCGGGGTGGAAAAGGGCACATTCCGACACGCTAACCCGAATAAAGAAAGGCACTTGCGGCGTTTTGGCGCATTCTCCACCTTGAGCCGTGACCTGCGGTGGGGGACCGATTTGGACTCGCTGCGCGTCATGTTTCGTCGCCACCGTCGGGTGAGTGGTTCATCGGTCCAGTGGGGTCGAGAGCCACGATGAAGCCGGTGATCACGGCGGCGAAGCTGGGGAAGCCAGTCGCGCGCTTCCGCCACCCCGATCTGGCGCCTCGGGGTGCAGTGCGAAGGGTCGGTCCGCGACCCGATCCGACTCGCAGCGCCCGGGTGAGTGAACCAGGACGGATGGCCATCCGCCCCGGGGATCGATTCCCGAAGGCCTCGTGTCGCCCTACCAAGGAGGCGGAACAGCCTCGAGGCGGCGGCCGGGAGAAGAACGGTTCCTCGTCGGAGGAGTCGCCCTTCGGGAGTGCTCATTCGTCGGACGGCCGCGACAGGTTTCCCTGACCTGTGCGGCCGTTCGGCTTTTCAGGACCGGGGTCCGTGGGCGGAAGGCGTACAAGTCGGGTTGGCTCAGTCGTCATAGTAGCGCTGGGCGGCCGATTCTCGCTCGACGCCCCGGAACGTCGCTCTGGCGTTCCGTTCCTCATCAATCGTTCCGCAGGGGTGGTGCTATGACGACCTCGATGACCATGGCGACGGGCCGCAGTCTCAGCATCCTGATCGCGAGCGAACGGGAGACATTGACCCGGGCGCTGGCCGAGGCGCTCCGCGCCCAGGGCCACCAACCGCTGGTGCAGGAGACCGGGGCCGCGGCGTCCGACGCCCTCGGTGCGCCGGGGGTCGACGCCGTCATTCTCGACACCGACCTCCCGGGGGTCGATTGGGATCGGCTCCGGGGCGCGTTCACGCCCGATCGGCCCGCCGTGCCCGAGCCGCTCGACTCGGTGGAGCGACGGCACATTGCCGCCACGCTCCGGTTTACCGGGGGGAACCGCCGGAACGCGGCCCAGCTCCTCGGGATTGCCCGGTCGACCCTGCTGGCCAAGATCCGGAAGTACGGCCTCGACCGGGAGTAAGCGTTAGGCAGGTCCGTCAGGACGTCCGGGCCCGGCCCAGCCGGGACACCACGACCTGACGGACCGTCGCCCCCCGCGCCAGGCGGTGGGTGACGTTGGCGGCGCCCGTCGCGAGGCCATTGGGGCCGAAGGTGGCCACGTGCCCGGCGGGCGTCAGGCTCACCCCGGCCGCGGCCGGGCCGGGTTGCCGCAGGACGACCACGGTATCGGCGGTTCCCAGACTCCGCACCACGATCGAATCGAGCGCAATTTCCACGGTGGCCGGGCGGCCCTGAGCGCGGGCCGCCGCCTGCGCCGTTCGGTACGCCTCCAGCACGGCGGCCTGGACCGTCGTGACCCGGGCTCGATCGGCTCCGGCCGAGGCCGCAAGGATGGCCGGAACGGCCAGACCGGCCGCCAGGGTCGTTGCCAGCATGATCTCGGTAAGCGTCATCGAAAGGTCTCCAGGGGGTCGGGGCGGTTCCGGCCGCCGAGTCGGCGGGCACGGTGCAACCTGCTGCGGTGGCACGGGTTCGGGGTAACCGGAACGGCGCGGCGCCGGCGCCGATTAACGCGGCCACTTCCCCCGGGGCCGGACTGCCCCATCTTTCATCGGGCGCCGGTTGGCGCTCTGAGGTTGCTGCTCCACCCTGGGAGAGGATCGACAGCCATGGGCATGGTGCTATTTCTGGTCGTGGTGGTGGCGCTCGCGTTCTGGGTCATCGGGGCGTACAACGGACTGATCGCGCTCAAGAACCGGGTGCTGAACGCCTGGAAACAGATCGACGTCCAGCTCAAGCGGCGTCACGATCTCATCCCGAACCTGATCGAGACCGTCAAGGGCGCGATGAGCTTCGAGCGGCAGACGCTCGAAGCGGTGATCTCGGCGCGGAACAAGGCGGTCAGCGCCACCGGTGTCTCGGCCACGGCCAAGGCCGAGGGCGAGCTGACCCAGGCGCTGGGCCGGTTGTTTGCCCTGACGGAGAACTATCCCGACCTCAAGGCCACGGGCAACGTCGCCCAGTTGCAGGAGGAGCTGACCAGCACCGAGAACAAGATCGCCTTCTCGCGCCAGCTCTATAACGACGAGGCGACACTCTACAACACCAAGCAGATGCAGTTCCCCACCAACCTGGTGGCGGGGCTGGCCAAGGCCACCCCGGCGGAGCTGTGGGAGATCGAGGACGCCGCCGAGCGGGCGGTGCCCAAGGTCGACTTCGGCCTCAACAAGTAGTCGGGTGGCGTGATCGACGGGAACCTGTTCGAGCAGCAGGCCCACAACAAGCGCCGCTCGGCCTGGCTCACGGCGGGGTTCGTGCTGTTCACCGCGTGGGTCGGGTTCGGCGGCGACTTCGGGTTCTACCTGCTCACCCGCGACGCGCCGCCCGAGGCCTACCATCACGTCGTTCCCTTCATCGGGCTCGCGGCGTCCGCCGTGGCGGCCGGGATCGCCTGGTTTTCCTGGCGCCACGGCGCGAGCCAGGTGCTCAAGGCCGCGGCGGCCCACGAACTGATCGAGCCGGTCACCCCGGAGCAGAAGCGCCTCGTCAACGTGGTCGAGGAGATGTCGATCGCGTCCGGGCTGCCGAAGCCCCGGATCTGGATCGTGCCCGACCCCGATCCCAACGCGTTTGCCACCGGCCGCGATCCGTCCACGGCGCACGTGGCCGTCACCGAGGGCCTGCTCGGGCTTCTCGACCGCGATGAACTCCAGGGCGTCGTGGCCCACGAACTGGCCCACATCCGCAACTACGACATCCGGCTGATGACGCTCCTGGCGGGCATGGTGGGCGCCATCGTCCTGATGTCGGATCTGATGCGGAACTTCCTCCGGTTCGGCGGTCGGGTGGGGGGCGGGAGTTCGCGCGGGGGTGGCAAGAAGGGTGGCAACCCGCTGGCCCTGGTGGTTCTCGGGCTCTGGCTCATCACCCTGATCATCGCCCCGATCGTCAGTCGGCTGCTGGCCATGTCGGTGAGCCGGAAGCGGGAGTTCCTGGCCGACGCGACCGGGGCCCAGTTCACCCGGAATCCGATGGCGCTCGCCAGCGCGCTCGAAAAACTCGAGGGCGCGTCGGGTGCCACCCGGGCCATTGCCCGAGGCGCCGCCCACATGTGCATCGTCGATCCGTCCGAGCGGCGCTTTGCCGGCAAGGAGGGGTTCGTCGGGCTGTTCGCGTCGCACCCGCCGATTTCCCAGCGGCTGACCCGGCTCCGGGGGATGAGCTTCCAGCAGGCCAAGCGGCTCGACGACAGCGCCTGAGCCGCCCCGTCGCGGCCGGCGTCCTAACGGTTGCCGGCCGCCGCGTCCTCGCGCAGGACGAATTCCCGCAGCAGCGTCAGTGGGCCCACCCGGATCGTCTCCCGCCGCTCCCGTTTGACGCAGCGATCCTCCGGGACCTCGTAGCGATAGCGCCGGCCGGTGTTGTAGTTGTCGTCCTGGTGGGTGGTCGGTCGGAACTCGCGGAGCCGGTCGCATCGCCGGCCGGTAAAGAAGGTGGTCTCGGCCCGCCCGATCAGGCGGTAGTCGCCCTGCTGGAACCGGAACCGGTGGACGTAGCGCCACCGCCAGGCGCTGCCTCCCAAGTGCGACAGCACGATCACGTTCCGTTCGAGCGCCAGGTCGTCGAGCGGATCGCCGAAGGAGCCGCCCTCGAGTTTGCCGTAGACGGCGGTGGCGGAGGCCACGGCCAGCCGGAAGCCGGTGGCCGTGCCGTGGAGCACCAGCAGCAGCCGGGGTGGGAGGTCGTCGACGATCGAGTCGATCCGTTCCCGCCGATCGCCCACGATCAGGACCACGTCGCCGCGTTCGTCGCCGTTGAGGTGGCCGCGAACCTCCTTGAGCAGGAGGTAGCCCGCGGGGATGAACGCGCCCGGGGTTGGTCCGGTTTCGGGGACGCGATCGGCCTGGGCCGCGAGGGGCAGGGGCAGGCCCATCAGCAGCAGCGCGAGCGGGAGGCGCATGCCGCAATGTGTCGGGCCGGGGCGCCGGCCGTCAACGCTGAGGGTCAATCTGCCTCGGTCGGGCCCTGGGTCGACAGTTGCGCCTTAGGAACCGCGGCGCGGCGATCTCCCGGAGCGATGACCGCAAGCCCCTTGTGAGGTGCCCCCGCGGGGGTCATACTCTCCGCTCCCAACCCGAACGATATCGGTGTCCTGGCTCCTGATCGTCGCGGCCGTTCTCGTCGCGCTCGGATTCGTGCTCTGGTTCTTCCGGCGAGCGCTCCGCCGCTGGGGCGCCCGGACCGTTCTCGAGTTCCGGGCCCGGCTCGATCGCTACAAGCTGACGGAGGCCCATCGGGTCAAGGCGGCCCTGTGGGCCGATCCGATCATCCAGGCCGCGATCGAGCGGGAAGCCGCCGCGCGGGGCGATCGCGGCGGGATCGAGCGGGCCGTCCGGAAGTACCTCGACGAGATCGTGCCCGCCTTCAACGTCCTGTCGTACTACAAATTCGCCTTCAACGTCTCGCGGCTCCTGACCCGGCTCTTCTACAAGGTCACGGTGGGCCACCACGATGCCCGCGCCCTGGCCCGGATCCCGAAGCGCGACGGCGTCGTCTACCTGATCAACCACCGGTCCAACATGGACTACGTGGTGGTGACCTACCTGCTCGCCCAGGTGGTGAGCATCAGCTACGCCGTCGGCGAGTGGGCCCGGACCTGGCCGCTCGAGTACGTCTTCAAGAGCTTCGGGAGCTACTTCGTCCGGCGCCGCTTTCCCGATCCGCTCTACCACACCGTCCTCGAACGGTATGTCCAGCTGGTGACGCTGAACCGGGTGACACAGGGCATCTTTCCCGAGGGCGGCCTCAGTCGGGACGGGACGCTCCGACCGGCCAAGATCGGCCTGCTCGACTACATCGTGGGGACCCTGCGGGACCCGAGTTTCGACGGCGATCTCTGGCTGGTGCCGGTGGCGATCAACTACGACCGGGTCCTCGAGGACCGGACCCTGACGCGCGAACTGGTGGTCGGGGCCCCGCGGCGATCCAAGCTGATGCAGCTGTTCGGATGGGTCGGGTTTGCGGTGTGGAACTGGATCCAGCTCTGGTCCGGCGGACGGCAGCGGTACGGGCGGGTGGCGCTCCAGTTTGCCGAGCCGGTCTCGGTTCGGCAGTGGCTGGCCGGCGAGGCGCCCGATGTGCTCGACCGGCCCCGGCTCGAGCGACTGGCGGTCATCCAGCGACTGGCCGATCTGGTGATGCGGCGGGTGGGGGCGGTCATTCCGGTCACCCCGGTGCCGTTCGCGGCGGCCGCCTTGCTTTCGTTTCCGTCGAGCGTGGTTCCGATGGACGCGCTCTGGGATCGGCTGGCGGAGCTGCGCGACCGGCTCCGGGATCAGAACGCCAGCATCGTCCGATCCGAACTCACCGTCACCGGGGCCTGGGAGCGGGCCTGGAGGACCTTCCGCTCGCGCCGCTGGGTCCATCAGGAGGGCGCCAACCTGGTGATCCTCCCGAACGCGCGGCCGCTGCTCGAGTACTACGCCAACTCGATCGTCCACCTGCTGCCCGACGAGGCCCGCTGGCATCTGACGCCGGCCGCGGGAGCCGACGAGTCGATGCCCCGGCTCGACCGTCAGGCCCGTTGAATCGGAGGCCCGCCGACGGAGGGCCCGGGCCGGCTCGCGGACCGAAGATCCGCTGACCGTCAGGCGCCGAGGCGCTCGTCGACGGCGGCGATCAGTTCGTCGGAAAGTGTGGCGGGATCGAACGGTACCTGGAGCACTCGATCGACGCCGGCGGCGCGGGCGCCGGCCGGATCGCCGTCGATCAGGGCGACGAGGGCGTACCCCCGGGCTGGGTCGGCGGCAAAGCCGCCGAGGGCCACGGTCGGGTCGGGGGTGCCGGGCGCGGAGAGCACCACCAGGGTCACGCCGAGGCGGCCGGCGCCGGATCCGAGTTCGCGGGCCGACTCGACCCGTTCGACGGTGAACCCGGCGTGGCGGAGCAGGAGGGCCGCCAGGCGGGCCGTGCTTTCGTCGGCGATCCAGAGGAGGGCCCGCCCGCGGCTGGGCCGGCTGGCGGGATCGGCGGCCGCCAGGTTGATCATCCGGAGGCCGGCCAGGTAGTCGGCGCTGCTCGCCTGGCGGAGTTCGCCGGCCCGTTTGATGATGTCGCGGATCCGGAGCAGGCTGTCGCGAACCGACTCGAGCGATTCGCGCCGGTCGGCCGCCAGGGTTCGATCGGTGAGCAGCAGCTCGACCTCGGCCGAGGCGCTCATCAGCGGGTTGTTGATCTCGTGATGGAGCGTGACCGTCATCTCGCCGATGGCCGCGATCCGTTCGGCGCGGACCAGCTCCTGCTCGACGGCGGTCTGGGCTTCGCGGAGGGCGCGGTTCCGGCGGGCCCGTTCGACGATCTGGGGGAGCAGGTCGCGGAGGTTGTGGTCCTTGACCAGGTAGTCCTCGGCGCCGGCGCGGAGGGCGGTGGCCGCGAGGGTCTCGTTGCCTTCGCCGGTGACCATGATGACCGAGGGCGGATCGGAGCGGCTGAGGAGCCGCGGGAGGAGATCGATCCCGGTGCCGTCGGGGAGCTGGTAGTCGAGGATGATGATGTCGGACTCGGCGGCGTGGGCCAGGGCCTCCGCCGTCGAGGCGGTGACCTGGATCCGCTGATAGCCGCCGACCTGCAGGAGTTTCCGGATCAGCGCCACCATCGCGGGGTCATCTTCGACGATGAGCACCCGGATCGCGGCCGGATCAGGCACGCGCGTCGTCCAGGAAGATCAGCGCTTCGCGGCGGGCCACCACCGCCTGGAGGGCCCGGTGGACCCGGGGGTCGATGACGGTGCCGACGAGGTCGCGGAGCCGTTCGATGGCGAGTTCGGGCACCATCTTTTCCTGATAGGGCCGGGAGGTGGTGAGGGCGTCGTAGATCTCGACCGCGCCGATGATCCGGGCGCCGACCGGAATGGCCTCGGCGCCGATTCCATCGGGGTAGCCCTTGCCGTCCCAGCGTTCGTGGTGGCTCCGGACGATGTCGATGATGTGCTTCAGGTGGGCCAGCGGCGCCAGGATCTGGGAGCCGGTGACCGTGTGGTTCTTGACGTGCTCGAACTCGTCGTCGGTCAGGGGACCCTGTTTGTTGAGGATCTCCTCCCGAATCCCGATCTTGCCGATGTCGTGGAGCCGGCCCGCGGTGCGGACCAGCTCGACCTGTTCCTCGTCGAGGCCCATCTCGGCCGCGACCGTGGCCGCCAGGTCCGCCACCCGGGCGGAGTGGCCCCGGAGGTAGGGGTCCTTGGCCTCGAGCGCGTTGACGAGGGCTTCGAGCGTGGCCACCGAAATCCGCTCCAGATTGGCCCGCTCCATCCGGAGTTCGGCCGTGCGGATCGCCACTTCTTCCTTGAGCCAGTGATTGATCTGCTGGCTTTCGATCATCGTGTCCCGACGCCGGAGGGCCCGCTGGATGGCCCGCAGCAGGTCGGTCAGGTCGACCGGCTTGGTGAGGTAGTCCATGGCGCCCCGCTGCATGCAGAGGGCGGCGCTGGCGGCGTCGTTGACGGCCGTCAGCATCAGGATGGCGGCGTTAGGCTCGATCTCGAGGATCTTGGGCACCAGGTCGACGCCGTTGGAGTCCGGCATCCGGACGTCGAGGAGCACGCAGGCGATCTTCTGGCGCTGGAGGACGTCGATGGCCTCGGCGCCGTTGCCGGCGGTGGTGACTTCGAAGTTCTGCTGGGACAGGAACCGCTTGAGGGCGCTGCGGATCGGCTCCTCGTCGTCGACGACGAGGATGGCGATCGGCCCCTTCGGCGCGCTGTTGAACTGGTAGGGCGCGGCGGTCTGATCCACGGAGATGGTCCCCTCGAGGGCTTAAGTGATTGAATCTGCGACGGTTGTTTCCCCCGGGCAAGGGAGCGGCCCGGGTCCGGCGCCGAGTCGGGGGCCCGGAATCAGCCGATGAACTCGACCGCGACCCGGTGGGGGATGATGCCGGCCTCGTGGCCGCGGTCGAGCAGCAGCTGGACGGCGCGGCGGCCCCGGTCGCCGTAGTCGACGGTCCACTGGTTGACGTACATCCCCACGAACGTGTCGGTCCGCTCGTCGGAAATGCCCCGGTTGTACTGCTTGGCGTGGGCCAGGGCCTGCTTCCGATGGGCCAGCGAGAACTCGATCGAGGCCTTGAGGTCGCGGGCCACCTGGGCCATGACGACGGGGCCGAGGTCGCGGCGGACCACGTTCCCGCCGAGGGGCAGGGGCAGCCCGGTTTCCCGGAGCCACCAGGCGCCCATGTCGTCCCAGAGGTGGAGGCCCAGGTCGGCGTAGGTGAGCTGGCCCTCGTGAATCAGGAGGCCCACCGGCACCTCGCCCCGGAGGACGGCGTCCTCGATCTGGTCGAACGGCATGACCACGGGTTCGAAGTCGGGCTGATAGAGCCGGAGCGCCAGATAGGCGGTGGTCATGGTGCCCGGCACCGCGATCCGGAGCCCCTTGATCGCGGCCCGCGGATCGGCCGGTTTGGGGCTGGTGGCGACGAGCCGGGGCCCGTAGCCGTCGCCCATCGAGCACCCGCTCGACAGGAGGGCGTACCGGTCGGCCAGGTAGGCGTAGGCGTGGAGCGAGACGGCGGTGACTTCGAGTTCGCCCTTGAGGGCCCGGCGGTTCAGGGTCTCGATGTCCTGGAGTTCGTGGACGTACTCGAGGCTGCCGGTGTCGATCTGTCCCGACGCCAACGCGTAGAACATGAAGGCATCGTCGGAGTCGGGCGAATGGGCGACACGAATCAGCATGGGAACTCGGAGTGGAGGGCGCGGAGCCCGGTCACTGGGCGTTGGCGAGCGCCCGGTTGCGGAAGTCGTCGAGCACGGGCTGATGCTCGCGGTATTCCTGGCGGGCGGCCTTGGTCTCGGCGTCGAAGGCCGCCAGGAAGTCGGCGTAGGCCTTCTTGAGGGCCGCGGTGTCGTTTTCCTGCTCGGCCACTTCGCCCCGAATGATGAACCCGAACAGGTGCTTCGGGTTTTCGGCCAGGATGGTGTCGGCCTTGGCCTTCGACTGGGCCATTTCGCCGACGACCAGGTGGATCATGGCGGCGTGGTAGCGGGCATCCTGGTCGACCTGATCGAGCTGGCCGTAGGCGCTCAGGGCCATGGGCGCGAACATGGTGACGGTGTCGGCCGACTGGGCCTCGGCGGCGCGGAGGACCCGATCGAAGAGCCGGTCGAACCGTTCCCGGGGGCTCATCGAACTGATGTCGGGCGGCGGGGCGGAGGATCGACCGGAGGCGTTGCCGGCGTTGGCCATGGCCGGGACCTGGGGACCGGTGCCCCGGCCGGCCAGATAGGCCACCACGGCCACGGCCAGCACCACGGCGGCGCCGGCAATGAACCACGCGGTCCGTTCCTGTCGACCGGAGGCCGCGACGGCGGGCGACCCGCACCGGTGGCAGAAGCGAGCGCCGGGGGTCATCGGAGCGCCGCAGGCGCCGCATCCGCCGGGGGCTGCCGCGGTGCCGCACTGATTACAGAACTTTCCGGTAACGGCGGCGCCACAGGCGCGGCAGGTCGAGGCAGGGGTCGTCATGGCGGCCCAAACTTAAGGGGTTCGGCCGGCGCCGGTGAGGGGGACGGCCGCCCCGGGGGTCTGGTGTCGGTGTCGCCCCCCCACTACCATCCTAGGCGGGCTCACCGCAAGGACTTATGACCCACTCCTCCCCAGCCGAACACCCCGCGGTTCCAGGGGCCTATCACCTGGGCGACCTGGCCCGGGGGGGCACCACGTGGAAGGTCTATCTCGAGACCAAGGTCGATACGATGCCGGTAAAGGGTCGTATCCATTACGTGGCAGAGACGGGTCAGCGTTCGACGGGATGGATCTTCATCGAACCGACCGAGCAGGATCTCCTTCGCCGTTTCCACGAGTTCAGCGCGCTCGAATTGTGGAAGGTGCTCGAGAGCCTCGCCTGATCAGGCGCGGCCCCGGCAGGCTTCCATGATGCGCGGGCTTCTTCCCGTCCTGGCCCTGGGAGTCCTGGTGGACTCCGCAGCCGGCCAGGATCCGACCGACTCGCTCCGGCTCAAGGCCGTTCAAGTCACCACCTACGACGTCTTTCCCCCCGGTCAGGACCGCGGCTTCATTGCCAAGGTGTTCAACGGGCTTCACATCACCACGCGACCGGGGGTCGTCCGGCGGGAGGTCCTGCTCCGCCCGGGCGAGTCGTTCGATTCCTCCAAGGCGGCTCAGACCGAACGGAACCTCCGGGCGCTTCGGATCTTCCGGCGGGTGACCGTCGACTCGATTCGCTCCGATTCAGGTCTGGTGCTCCGGGTCGAGACGCAGGACGCGTTCACCACCAGGGTCGAGGGCACCATCGACGGGTCCGATCAGAGCACGACCTGGTCGGTGGCGCTCAACGAACTCAATCTCCTCGGCACGGCGTCGCGGGTCGGGGTTCGCTATCGGAGGACGCCGGACCGGGACGGGGTCACCACCCAGTTTTCGCGGAACCGGCTGATCGGCGGCAAGGTTGGCGTCAGCGCCCTGTGGGACAAGGTGTCGGATGGCCGGCTGCTGTATGGCGTGGTGTCGCAGCCGTTCTACTCGTTCTCCTCGCCGGCCAGCTGGTACGTCTCCGGCGAGGAACGGAGCCAACGGGTCCTTCGGTTCTTCGAGGGCGACACCCAGAACCCCGACGAACTCCAGCGCCAGTTTTGGATGACCAAGGTCGGTTCGGGCTGGCGACTGGCCTCGAGCGCCACCGGATACCTCCGGGCCGGGTTCGAGGGCCAACTTCGCCGGGACGACTACGCGGATTATGCTCGCCCGGACACGGTGGGACGGACGGTGACCGGCGCCGTGACCGGGTACCTCCAGTGGCGGGCGGCCCGGTTTCTCGTCAGCAGCGACTTCGAGGGGTTTGGTCGCCAGGAAGACGTCGACCTGAGCACCTTCGTCCACGCCAGCCTGGGATTCACGCCGAGGGCGTTCGGGTATGACGAGGATGGGGTCGTCCCGGGCGTGACGCTGCAGAGCGGGCTCGGGTGGCGGGGCGGCTTTGCCCGGATCAACGCCTCGGCCCTCGGGCGGCTGGTCGACGGGCTGGCGGTCGACTCCGGGTCGGTGCACCTCGGGGCCACGGTGGTACTCAAGCCCCGGCCGCGGCACATGGCGGTGTTCCATGGGGCCCGGGGGTGGCAGAAGAACCCGATGCCCGGCGCCGAGTTCGACCTGGGGCAGTCGCTTGGCATCCGCGGGTTCCGGCAGCACGCCTTTACCGGGACCAACGCCTTTCTCCTCACTACCGAATACCGGTACACCGTCACCAACGATTTCCCGAACGCGAGCCGCCAGGCGCCCTTGGCCCGCCCGTCGCCGTCGATGTACGC
>JAEUJH010000274.1 GCA_016794825.1 Gemmatimonadota bacterium | reverse complement strand
GCCGCGGACCTCCACCACCCAGGTGACGGTGGCGAGGGTCAGGGCCGCCGCGCCGCCGGCGAACACCACGTACGAACTGGTCCAGAGACTCTTGTTGATCGGAAAGACCCAGCCCCAGATCCCGCCCAGGACGATGCCAAGCACGCCGGCGGCAAAGAGGGTGTTGAGTCGGGTCGGGAGGTCGGAGCCGGCCACCCGGCGCCCGGCCAGGATGCCGAGGAGGCTGGTGCCGATCGCGGGAACGGTCGACAGCGGCCCTTCCGGGTCCCAGGTCTTCGATCCCGACCACAGGTGGCCGTCGAGCAGCAAGCGGTCGAGCCACGCGGCGATCGTCTGGTCGGGAACGTCGATGGTGGGCTCGGCCCGGCCCGGCGCCGGCACCAGCGTCAGGATGGCCCAGTAGCCGAGGAGCAGCGCGGCGGTGACGACACCGACGGCCCGATCGCTTCGACGCCACGCGATCAGGCCCGCCACGGCGTAGCAGATCCCGATTCGCTGGAGGACCCCCGGAATCCGGATTTCGGTGAGCCGGGTGAGCGGATAGTACGGAAAGGCCGTGAGCAGGAGCCCGCAGAGTACGATCAGCGCTCCGCGGGTGACGATCCGCCGCCGGAGCTCGGCATCGGTGGCGCCGGTCGTGGCCCGCCGGTTCAGCGACAGTTCGGTCGTGATCCCGACGATGAAGAGGAAGAACGGGAAGATCAGGTCGGTTGGCGTCCAGCCGTGCCAGACGGCGTGGCGGAGCGGCGGGTAGATCGCGTCCCAGGTGCCCGGGTTGTTGACCAACAGCATGCCGGCGACGGTCATGCCTCGGACGGCGTCGAGGGAGACCCACCGCGCCGGGGCGGTCACGGCTTGAGGCGCTCCGCGCCGGGTGCCGGGGTCCAGGGGTGGCCCGGTTCGAAGTGGGCCCACAGCAGTGCCGACACCCGTCGCAGCAGGACGTAACCCTCGTTGTCCGGGTCGTAGCGTTCGTCGGTCTGGTTCTTGGTGATCACGCAGAACACGTAATCGCCGCTCGGGGCGTTGACCAGGACCACCTCCGAACGAGAGCGATCGACCGCTCCCTGTTTCGACGCGGCCTGGACCCAGGGCGGGAGCTGCGACAGGGACTCGCCGTTCCAGTAGATCCGGGTCAGCGCCCGGTACATCTCCTCGCTGGCGGCCGGGCTCACGGCCCGACCCTCGCGGATCATGGTGACGAGTCGCGCCATTTCCCGCGGGGTGGTCTGCCCCCAGCCGAAGGCTCGGCGGTCGGCCTCCCGGCCAGGCGTTCGGGAATTGACGCGAGTCGCCTCGAAGCCGTGGGCGGCGAGCCACTCGTTGATCGTGGTGCCGGTGCCCGCCAGGTGCTGGAGCCAGAGCGATCCGGTGTTGTCGCTCGTGGTGATCATCAGCATGGCCACCTTGGTGAGGCTGATCCGGGCGCTGTCGCGGAGCGCGCCGATGATGTCCTCGCCGGCGTAGAGCAGGGAATCCCGATAGGTCAGCGTCTGGTGGAGGTCGAGCGCGCCCCGCCGGGCCGCGTCGTAGACCCCGACCAGGATCGGGACCTTGATCATGCTCGCCGTCGGGAAGATCGTGTCGGCGTTGATCGCCGCGGTCCGCCCGGTGGGCAGATGGCGAACGTAGACGCCGACCGTGCCGCGGAACCCGGCGACGGCCTCGCGGAGCTTGGCCTCGAGACCCGCGTCGACTCGCTCCCGGATCGGTGTCGGGGCGGATGCGGTCGGCCGGCCACAGGCGGCCAGCGCCAGCAGCGCCAACGCCAGCAGCGAGCGACGTGACCCATGATCGTCACGATCGGCGGCCGCGGCACGGTCCCGGGCCGCTGGCCGGCGGATCCCGCAACGCCCCAGTTCGTCGTCTTGGCCAGACAAGCGGTGGCGATCAGGCATCGGGTTGGTCGGGTCGAGGGTTGGCCGCGCGTGGCACCGGCCGGCGGCGCGCTGTATGTTATCCTGCCTCCACCCTCCGAATCCACCATGCGGAATCGCCTTGCCCTGCTGGGGTTGTTCGCCCTTGCCTGCCGGCCCGCCGTCCCCGCCGGAACGCTGATCAGCATGTCGGACAATCAGTACAGCGGGGTGGTCACCCGGGTTCCGGTCGGGACCAGGGTGATGTTCATCAATCACGGTCGCAGTATCCACAATGCCGTGGCGGCCGATGGCGCCTGGAAGACGCCCGACGTCCCGGCCCGGACCGCCGGCGAGGGCCGCGGCGGCGAAGTGGTGTTCGATCAGCCCGGCGTCTACCGCTACTACTGCTCGTACCACGGGACCAAGGACGGCGGCGGCATGGCGGGCGTCATCGTCGTCGGCGACGTCGACTACAGCCCGAGCCCCAAGGGCCGGATCGAGCCGGTCGACCGGCCCAGCGGACGGACGCTCCGGGTGCCGGCCGAGTACTCCACCATTCAAGCGGCGGTCGACGCGGCCCAACCCGGCGACCTGGTTCTGGTCGATCGAGGCGTGTACAAGGAGGAGGTGTCGGTCACCACGCCGTCGATCGTGATCCGCGGGGTGGACCGCAACGCCACGATCATCGACGGCGAGTTCGTCCGCGGCAACGGGATCTCCGTCCTGGCGGACGCGGTGGCCGTGGAGAACCTGACCGCCCGCAACGCGCTCCTGAACGGCTTCTTCTGGACCGGGGTCACCGGGTTTCGCGGGTCGTTCCTCACCGCCATCAACAACGGCGACTACGGGATCTACGCGTTCGGGTCGAGCGATGGACTGTTCGAGGATTCCTACGCCTCCGGTTCCCCCGACTCGGGCTTCTACATCGGGCAGTGCTACCCGTGCCGGACCATCATCCGCAACGTCGTGGCGGAGCACAACGGCCTCGGCTTCTCGGGCACCAATGCCGGCGGGGCCCTGTATCTGGTGAGTTCGGTCTGGCGCCACAACCGGGCCGGGATCGTCCCGTCGTCGCTCGACGTCGAACTCGATCCGCCGCAGCGCGAGGCGGTGTACGCGGCCAACCTGGTGTACTCCAACACCAACCGGAAGGCGCCGGCCATTCTGCTCAACGCCATTGCCCTCGGCAACGGCATCCTCCTGGCCGGCAGCGTCCGCGACACGGTCGAACGGAACGTGGTGCTCGATCACGAAGGTCACGGCATCATTGCCGCGCCGATCCTCGATCGGAATTACTACGGACCGGTCGCCAACGTGATCCGGAACAACCTGGTCCTGGGGTCGGGACGCGCCGATCTCGCCAACGGCGGGTTCGGGGCCGCCGGCAACTGCTTTGCGGGCAACGATCATCGGACCTCGGCGCCGATCGCCCTCGAGCTGGTCCAGGGCTGCCGCGCGATTCGCGCTCCCTGGTGGTCGGATCTCGTCTCGCTCGGCACCCTGCTGGTCCGGGCCAGCGCCATTCGCGAGGACATGATCCCCGACTGGAAGACCCAACCGGAGCCGCCCCCGCAACCCAACATGCCCGATCCGCTCGGCGCGCCGGTCCGGATCGCGCGCCAGGTCTTCGACTCGGCTCGCTTCGACTTGGCGGCGGCTCAGTTGCCGGCGGAAACCGACTCCGTCGTGGCCGCGTGGCGGGCGGGAACGCTCGGCCGGGATCACACCCCCGGACTCGCGGGTCGGGTGGTCGCCAACGCGTCGTTCCTGATGCTGGCCCTGGTGCTCGTCTGGTGGGTCGTCCGCCTGTTCCGGCGGGCCGCTCCGACCGCGCACCCCTGGCGGCGCCGGATCGGTGCCCTGGCCACCGGCGTCGTTCTCTATGTGCTGACCTTGGGCGCGAGCGCGCTCTGGTTCGGGCGGTTCTGACGATGGGCCTCAGTCGCCGGGAGCTGATCTTGCTGGGCGGCGGGCTCGTGGCGGGCGCCGGCGCCGCCGCGTGGTGGGGCCGGCCCCGGCCGCCGGAGGCCGAACCGGCGCACCGCCCGACGCCCGGTCAGAGCCGCTACGGGCACGGCGTCATGCCGCCCGAGCACCTCGGGCCGCTCAGTCTCGACACGGCCACCATCCCGCCGCCGCCGGATCCGCGGCCCCGACCGGTGACCCGCCGGTATTCGGTAGCCGTCGTCGACCAGCGCGTCGGTGTTTCGGTGGATGGGCTCTTCGACGCCTGGACCTTCGATGGGTCGGTTCCCGGACCGATCTTCCGCGCCAACGAAGGCGACCTCCTCGAGATCACCCTCCAGAACCGGACCGGCCACGCCCATAACCTGCATTTTCACGGGCGGCACGAGATCGAGGCCGATGGCTGGGAACCGGTTCCCCCGGGTGGCGAGGCGGTCTATCGCCTGACGGCGGGCCCGTTCGGGGTCCATCCGTATCATTGCGATTTCACCCCCAGCGAGGATCACATCGCCAACGGGCTCTACGGGCTTCTGATCGTCGACCCGCCGACGCATCGTCCCCCGGCCCGCGAGGTGGCGCTGGTCCTGGGCGGGTTCGACACGAACGCCGATGGCCAGAGCGATCTGTTCGGGTGGAACGGGGTGGCCGGGTTCTACGCCAAGTACCCGATCAAGGTGACGGCCGGGGAGCGTGTCAGGGTGTACCTCGCCAACCTTGTCACTGACCAGCCCCTCGCATCGTTCCACCTCCATGCCGA
>JAEUJH010000244.1 GCA_016794825.1 Gemmatimonadota bacterium | reverse complement strand
TCCTTGTGCGGCAGATCGAGGATCTGCTGATCGTTCGTGTAGGAGTGGATGGTGGTCATGTACCCCTTCTGGAACCCGAAGGCGTCGCGAATGGTCTTGACCACCGGCACCAGGCAGTTCGTCGTGCAGCTGGCGTTCGAGATCACGAAGTGCTTGGCCGGGTCGAACGCGGTGTGGTTGACCCCGTAGACGATCGTGATGTCTTCCTTCTTGGCCGGAGCCGAGATGATGACCCGCTTGGCCCCCGCGTCGAGGTGCTTGGCGGCCAGTTCCCGATCCGTGAACCGTCCGGTCGACTCGAGCACCACGTCGATCCCGAGCGCCTTCCACGGAAGGGCCGCCGGGTCCTTCTCGGTCAGGACCTTGAGCACCTTGCCATTGACCCGGATGCCATCCGCGGCCGCCTCGACCGTCCCGGGGAACTTCCCGTGCACGGAGTCGTATTTGAGCAGGTGCGCCAAGGTCTTGGTGTCGGTCAGGTCGTTGACCGCCACGAACTCGATTTCCGGAGTCCCCTCGACGGTCGCCGCCCGCAGCACGTTCCGCCCGATCCGCCCGAACCCATTGATCGCCACCCGAATCGCCATCGTCATCTCCCTATGGATTGCCCATCTCGTTAGATCGTCCGACCGAGCGCGGCCAGCGGCAGTTCGGCCCGCCCAAAGGTCACCGCCGCCACCGACTCGGCCCCCGCGGCCAGCAGGGCCGCCGCCGCGGACCGGAGGGTCGCCCCGGTCGTGAAAACGTCGTCGACCAGCACAACTCGGGCCGGAACCCGTCCCCGGGCGCTGAAAGCCGCCTTCAGGTTGGCCGCGCGTTCTTCGGGGGTGAGCGAGGTCTGGCTTCGGGTTTCCCGGGTCCGGACCAGACACGCTTCGACGGGCAGGCCGCGCCGCCGTCCGACGGCACCGGCCACGGCTTCGCTTTGATTATAACCGCGGCTCCGGCGTCTCGCGGCGCCGAGGGGAATGGGTACCAGGGACACCCCGGCCCGGAGGGGTCGGAGGTCGTCCATGACCATGGCGAGCGACTCCGCCATCCGCCGCCACCCGTCGTACTTGAGGGCGTGCACCGCCCGGCGGGCCGGGCCGTCCAGCCACACCGCGCTTGCCACCCCGGAAAACCCCTCCGGCCACCCCTCGCAGATCCGGCAGTCCGTTTCGCCGTCGACCGGCTGGCCGCACCGGGAGCACTGGGGCTCCGGCAGCCGGCGCCAGCGGGTTCGGCACATCGGACAGACCAAAGGGTCGTCGCCCCGGCCGCCGGCCGCCTCGCCGCACAGGAGACAGGCCGGGGGGAGCAGCCAGCGCTCGACGGCCCCGATCCGCTCAGGTAAGGCCGCGCACCAGGGCCGCACGCATCACCTCGACCGGGGCCGGCTCCGCGGGGAACCACCGCTCGAAGGCGGCCGCGCCCTGCCCCAGCAGCACCTCCCGCCCGTCGCGGGCCGGAATCCCGCGCGCCGCGAGGGCCCGGACCCAGGTGGTCTGACCCCGGGCATACACCAGATCGAGCCCGGCGGCCGTCCCCGGCATGTCGTCGAGTTCGAGCGGCAGGCGGTCGTCCTTCCGGAGGCCGAGCGGGGTGCAGTTGACCACCATCCCGATCGGGGCCGAGCCGGCCCCGACGCCCATGGCGCCGAGTTCCTGCCGAAAGGCGGACGCCCGCTCGGGGCTCCGCGACCGCACCAGGACGCCAACCCCGGCGTTCCGCGCCGCCCGGGCGGCCGCCAGCGCGCTCCCACCGGTACCGATCAAGAGCCAGTCGCCGCTTGGCCTCCCGAGCGACGCCCACGCCCTGGCAATCCCGACCGAGTCGGTTTCGTCGCCCACTACCATGGCATCCTGCGACCAGAAGGTGTTGCAGGCCTCGAGGGGACGGCCGGCGATCGACCGGGCCACCCCCGCGCCGATCCGTTTGTTGGGAATGGTGAGGTTGCCCCCGCCGCCGGCCAGGGCCAGCGCCCGCATCAGCGCGGGGACCTCCGCCCCCGAGCAGCGGATCGGGACGTAGACGGCGTCGAGACCGAGCGCCGCGAACGCGGCGTTGTGCATGGCGGGGCTGAGCGAATGATCCACCGGGTCGCCGAGGAGGCCGAACACCCGGGTCCGACCGGTGATCATGGAGCCGACGCCCCCGTGATCCGGGCCACCACGCCGGGCAGCATGCCGCCGATGGTCCGAAGGGTGGCGCGATAGTCCTCGAGGTCGCCGCCGTAGGGATCGTCCACCTCGGCGCCGTGGCCCCCATGGCCCGCGAACTCGCCGAACAGATGGGCTCGGCCACCGCCGCCCAGCTCCCGGACCCGCCCGAGGTGCGGCCGCCCCATGGTCAGGATCAGGTCGGCCGACGCCACCAAGCCCGCATCGAGCATCCGAGCCCGGTGCGACGAGAGATCGAGCCCGTGCTCGAGCGCCACCAGGTAACTCCCCTCGGAGGCTGGCGCGCCTTCCCAGGCCCCCGTCCCGGCCGATTCGACCACGATGTCGCTCCGCCCCGCCGCCTGCAGTCCACGAGCCAACAGGGCCGCGGCGAGGGGGCTCCGACAGGTGTTCCCGGTGCAAACGACCAGAATCCGCTTCATGGGGCAAACCGTCCCACCGCTCGACGCAGCTCGTCGCGCGGAATGGCCCCTTCGCGGATCAGCGCGGGCACCGGCCCGGTGCAGTCGACCAGGGTGGACGGCGGCACGTTGCCGAGGACGCCGCCATCGAGCACCAGCAGGACTCCACCGGCCACCGCGGCCGGGAACAGTTCCTCGACCTTCCCGGCGCCCGGGGCCGGCGGGCCCCCGGGCAGGTTGGCCGAGGTGGAGGTCACGGGTTCGCCCAGGCGGGCAATCAGGCGCGCCATGCCGCGATGCGAGGTATGCCGAACCGCGATGCCGCCCTCGGCGCCCCGGAGCCGGGCGGGCAACCGTCCTTCGCCACCCGGCAACACCAGCGTCAGCGGGCCCGGCCAGAACGCCTCCACCATGGCGCGCGCCGCGGCGTTGAGCACCAGCCCGGCGCCCTCGGCCATTTCCCGACTGGCAATGAGGAGAAGGAACGGCTTCCGCGGCGGTCGTCCCTTCAGGCGAGCCAGCGCGTCGAGGCCCTCGTCGGTGGCGAGCGAGCCGAGTCCGTACACCGTTTCGGTGGGGTAGCCGATCAACCCTCCGCCCCGCAGGTGCGCCGCCACGCGGGGCGCCGCGGCGTCGACCTCCGCATCGGTTCCGAATGGGACGATCATCGTACTCCTCGCGCGATCGCCTCCGCCAGCAGGAAATCCTCCGGCGCGGTGACCTTCAGGTTGCTCGTGAGATCCGGGACCAGCACCACCGTGCCTCCGGCCGCTTCGACCGCCGAAGCGTCGTCGGTGACCACCCGGCCCGCGGCCCGAGCGGCCGCCAGCGACGCCCGCAACATCGCCACCGGAAAGCCCTGCGGCGTCTGCGCCCGCCAGAGACCGTCGCGCGGCACCGTTCGTTCGATGGTGACGTCGCCGGACCCGGAATCGGCGCGGCCCGCCTTCAGCGTGTCGGCCACCGGGACCGCGGCCACCGCGCCCCGACCACCGCGGGCCACCGCGATCACCCGATCGACCGTCTCCGCGGCGACGAACGGCCGGGCGCCATCGTGCACCAGCACGACCGCCGCGGAGTCGTCGAGCGCCGCGAGTCCCCGCTCCACCGAGTCCATCCGCTCCTGGCCGCCCGCCACCAGGACCAGACGATCGGCGGCCACCGCCGCGAGCCACTCGGGCGGCGCCGCCACCACCTCTTCCGCCAGGACCACGACTACCCGCCCCACCGCGGGGTGCGCCAGGAACGGTCGGAGGGCGCGGAGCAGCACCGGCACCCCTCCGACCTCCCGGAACTGCTTGGCCACCCCGCCCCCAGCCCGCACCCCGCGGCCCGCCGCCACCACCACGACCCCGACGTCAGGCGGCGAGCGCATGGATCAACTCGTCGACGTGATCGAGCGCGACGTTGGCCAGACCCGCGGCCCCGGCATGGCGGCCCGATCCGAACGCCCGCCGGAATCCGAGCCGCCCCGCTTCGGCCAGGCGGCGGTCGACGCCACCCACCGGGCGGACCTCGCCGGCCAATCCGATTTCGCCGAGGAACAAGGCGTCCGCGGGCGTCGGGCGGTTGGTCAGGCTGGACACCAGCGCGGCGGCCACGGCCAGGTCGGCCCCCGGCTCGGTGAGCTTGACCCCGGCGCTGACCTGCACGAAAACATCGAGGTTGGCAAAGCTGTGCCCGGCCCGCCGTTCGAGCACCGCCAGCAGCACCGCCAGCCGCTTGGGATCGAGGCCCGTGGCCACCCGCTGCGGCGTACCGTACCCCGACGGCGCCGCCAGGGCCTGCACTTCGACCAGCACCGGCCGGGTGCCCTCCATCAAGGCCGTGACCGCGCTGCCGCTGGTGCTGGCCGAGCGCGCCTCGAGGAACAGGGCGGACGGGTTGGGCACGCCCACCAGCCCGCGCTCGGTCATCGAAAAGACCCCGAGTTCGTCGACCGAACCGAACCGGTTCTTGGTGGCTCGAAGGAGCCGATAGTTGAGTGACGGTTCGCCCTCGAAGTAGAGGACCGTGTCGACGATGTGTTCCAGCGTCTTCGGTCCGGCCAGCATGCCGCCCTTGGTAACGTGACCGACCACCATGACGCCGACACCCGTTTCCTTGGCGAAGCGCATCAGGAGCGCCGCGGATTCCCGCACCTGCCCGACGCTGCCCGGCGCGCTTTCGAGGGTATCGGTAAAGACGGTCTGGATCGAATCGAGGATCAGGAGGTCGGCGTTGACCTCCCGGGTGGCGGCCAGCACCGTTTCGAGGTGCGTTTCGCCCAGGACCAGGACGCCGCTCGCGTCCTCGGCCAGGCGATCGGCCCGGAGCCGGATCTGCTCGGCCGACTCTTCGCCGCTGGCGTACAGCACCCGATGGCCGCCACCGACCATCCGCGCGCCCGCCTGGAGCAACAACGTGCTCTTGCCGATGCCGGGCTCGCCGCCGACCAGCGACATCGACCCCGGAACCAGTCCACCCCCGAACACGAAGTCGAGTTCCGGGATCCCGAGCGGCCAGCGGAGCAACCGCTCGCCGCCCACGTCGCCCAGGGCGCGCACGGTGGCGGGACCGCCCGGCACCGCCCGGCGCCCGCCGGAGCCGGAACGTTTCGGGCCCGGGGTGGCGGCCAGCCGCTCTTCGGCCACCGCGTTCCAGGCGCCGCACGCCTCGCAGCGGCCGGCCCACTTGGGGTGCTCGTGACCGCATTCGGCGCACCGATAGACCGAGCGGGCGCGAGCCATCCTAGTAGGCGGGCTCCTCGCGCGCGGACAGGTTGTCGAAGCGGGTGTACTCGCGGGTGAATCGCAGGTTGACGTCGCCGGTGGGGCCGTTGCGGTTCTTCGACAGCATGACCTCCGCCAGGCCGCGCTTCGACTCGTCCTCCCGGTCGTAGTACTCCGGCCGGTGGATGAACAGCACCAGGTCGGCGTCCTGCTCGATGGCGCCGGAGTCGCGCAGGTCGGACAACTGCGGCCGACGATCCCCGCCCCGCTGCTCCGAGGCGCGGCTCAACTGCGAGAGGGCGACGACCGGGACCTCGAGTTCGCGCGAGAGGGCCTTGAGGCTCCGGGAAATGTCGGACACCTCCTGAACCCGGTTGTCGGCGTATTCAGGACTGCGCATCAGCTGGAGGTAGTCGACGATGATCATGCCGAGATCGTACTCGGACTTGAGCCGCCGGGCCTTGGAGCGCATCTCGAGCAGGGTGATGGCCGGCGTATCGTCGATCCAGACCGGGCACTGCTGCAGAACGCCGGCGGCCCGGGCCAGATTGGTGAAGTCGCGATCGCGGAG